>NZ_JAYDCK010000003.1:3447500-3564652 GCF_034555965.1 Aquicoccus sp. G2-2 | reverse complement strand
CTCTACCTCGATTAGCACGAGGTTCTCCTGACACAGGTCTGCCTCGCCCCCCAACGATAGGCACAGGGTGTGTCAGGATAGTCCAGGCATGCGGCTCTGGGCGTCTCGATGCACGGCGCGCCGGACATCTTGTAGTGCCCGGTCAGAACAGGCGGCGCATCGGCCGGGTAAAGCGGCACCTCTCCATCGCTTGGCAGCGGCTCATCTGGTAACTCATCGGGGTTCTTGATTGAAAGGGCCGCCTCGCGCCAAGTATTGGCACCGGAGCGCCACCAGGCGATACGAACATGGTGGCGGCGATAGCCCTTGAAATCATGGAAATGGACGCCGTCCGGCAGTTTCCTTTCAGGGCCGGTGGTCAAAGCTTTGACGGCCTTTGCAAAGTCGGTCTTCTCGGCCGCAATTTCGGCAAGGTCATCCACAGCGAGAATGCCGTTCGGGCGGCGCATTGCAATCAGGTCGATTTCTGCCTGCCCCCAAAAGGCATGAACCAGACGCAAGCCATCCAGTTCGTGCCACAACGGCAAAGTCAGAAACCAATCTATCCAGACTTGGGCCAAAGGCGTCGACATCCCGAACTGGTGAACAAAGCTGCGATGCTGGTCGACGTTCTTGTCGCTTCGATCTCGAAGAGAAACGCCGTCCACCCCAAGTGTATGGAAGAGTATCGCGTTCAGTTCGTGATTGCCCATCACGGCGACTGCGTTCTGGCTGTCTATCATCTTGCGCACCCGTGTCAGCACTGCAGCGTCGTCTGATATATCCTGGTTCTTACCGGCGTCGATGAAGTCTCCGAGAAAGGCGACCGGAGCATCATTACCAAGCCGGGCAAGCGTATTATTCAGCCGTCTGATATCGGCGTGGATATCGGGAATTATGTTCCAAGCTCGAGTCATTAATCTTTCCAAACCTCGTCAAGCAAGCATCATGTGCCGCGGCTATTGCTCCGCGTCACGTCTGGCGGACGTTTATACGAACACCATTCAGGGATCACAGAACGTCACGCCGTTGCCAAGCCTGAATAGATGGCCAATGATCTCGCGTCATCGAAAAAGACGCCATGAGCGCCAGAAGTCACCTCGCGCTCGCCGAGGAAATCAACAGACCTATCGGTGTGGACCCGGCAGACGGATTGCGAGGAACGGGTGCCCGGCTGGTTGGAGCAGGTGGCCGACGCTGAAAACTCTTCAGAGGTGTTGTAACGTCCGAGGAATGGCTGAGGAGGCGCTCCTCGCCGGATCCCAACACCGTTCTGAAAGTGACCGCAGCCCATCCCTCACCCTGACAGACCCTTACATTTTGGAGGTCGAGTTTTCCAATAGTGTAAGGGTTAGGGGCGAATAACACCCCAAAGTAGCCCCGCATCCCTGCACTAACCTTCCCCTATCCTGACAAAACTTACCCCAAAACCGATTTTTTGATTGAGAAATGTGAGGGTTGGTCTCGCTTCGCGCCAATAAAACAAGATGATTTGCACTCGCCGCGCAGTTATGGGCCGAAGAGCGCCGCCCAGATTGGTCAAACATGAGCCCGCGTGGTCAGATGCGCCTACGGCAGCGGACACGCGCAGCGATTGGCGTGGCGCGCCTGCGAGCGCCGACAGCTATGCCGAGACAACCAAATGGCAGGTCATGGAGCAAAGTGAGAGTATGGCTCGGACGCATGGCGACTACTATTTGGCCAACCGTCGGCCCCGCGTATGCCAAGTTCTGAGATCGTCTAGAGGAGGTTCTACGCACGGCGCGGCGTGTATGCTTTTCTGATCGGTCGGGCTGGGTCCTCCCAACTGATCACGCTGCGACGTCAATGAGGCTTCCAGTTCCGCGCAGCTGGTCTATAGTTCTGCCTAGCTCAGCGTTTGGGCTTGATGTCGATCAACGGCGTGCCATCAAGGCAATCCAGCCCCCGCACGCTCAACACCTGCCCGTCAATAGATTCCAAGCGCACCATCGACGTCCCGATCGGGTTGGGCCGCACCGGAGATCGCAGCGCGAAGGTGCCGAAGGTCTTGCCGTCGTGGCCTGGATTTTGCACCAACAGATCCCGTCGCGCCTGGTTCAGCCAATAGAGCAGTTCCAAATGCTCATATTTGTCGAGTCCCTTCAGGGCCGGGCCCCACGGCTCAAACAGTTCAACCTTGCAAATCGGACCGTCGAGCTTTCCCTGTCGGGGACAGTCGGTGCGCATGCTCCAAGGGGTATGGATCCGCCCGATAAAGCGGAGTTGCGCGTCGTCCGCATCAGGCAGTTCGAGGGAGACTTCATGCTCGCGGATATCCGAAGTGTTTGTGGTCATGAGTATGTCCTTCTTCCCGGATCTGGGAGGCTAAAGGAAATGTCCCGCGATAAACGGCGTATCTGCAGGCGATGGATCTCTGAGAGAACGCCGCGAAGATCATCGAGAGCATGACCGCGACACTCGAAGCCCTCGAGTTAATGTCGCCCGAAACCGGGTGAATGATATTTACGTGAGAGAATATCTTTGTTCAATTGGCTCCCCCAAGCCGAACATTGCACGATGAAGTCCGCCCTCGAACCATTTATTGCGGTGGAGAGAGTTGTTCGTCTTCGCTCAGGACGACAGGCCGACGAAGTCCAGCCTTTTCAGCGGCGAAATGTTCTGCCATTGTTCTCAATCGAAAGCTTTCTCGAATCCAGCGAGTGCTGAAATGTGCAATCTTTATTCCCAGACCAAGAGCCAGGACGCGATGCGCCATCTTTTCGATGACGTATTACAGGGCGATGAAGAGTTGGTGGACACGGTTGGCAACCTGCCGTCGTTGACCGGGATCTGGCCGGATTATGCTGCGCCGATCATCCGGGCCGACGGGGCCGGCGGCTGGCAGCTTGCCAATGCGCGATGGGGCATGCCCACGCCACCAAAATACCTTGAAGGCAAGCGCACCGACAAGGGGGTGACCAACATCCGCAACGTGGCCTCGCCGCATTGGCGGCGCTGGCTTGGGGTGGAGCACCGTTGCCTGGTGCCGTTCACCAGCTTTTCCGAGCTTGACCAGCGTCCAGGTGCTGCGCGCAACTCGCCGGTGTGGTTCGCGCTCGGCAAAGACCGCCCGCTCGGCTTTTTCGCGGGGGCGCGCACGGAATGGACTTCGGTGCGCAAGCTGAAAGAGGGTGAGGTGACGGCTGAGCTTTTCGGGTTCCTCACCTGTCCTCCCAATGCGGAGGTGGCCCCGGTCCATCCCAAGGCAATGCCGGTCATCCTGACGACAGCGCAGGAATGGCGGACCTGGCTGACCGCCCCGCTCGAGGAGGCGTTGGCGCTCCAGCGCCCGCTGCCGGACGGGAAGCTCGAACTCGTCGCCGCCGGGGTCAGCGAAGATGGCGGATGACTTTGCGCCATTCAACCTCGCCCCTGCGCGGGTGCACGAGGCCGAAGGCTTTGGGCGACGTGCGTTCGCACTGTTTCAGGCGGCGCGCCACACCGGCCCGCTGATCTGGGTGCTGCCCGCCCATGCGCCGCACCTGCCGATGTTGCGCGGCCTGCCCGAGGGGTGGGCGCGCGGCTGCATGTGATCCGCCCGAAAAGTGAACTCGATCTGCTCTGGTCAGTCGAGGAGACATTGCGCGCCGCCCCTGTGGGTCTGGTGATCGCCGAGCCTTCCAACCCGCTGTCATTCCTTGCTGGGCGCCGGTTACAACTGGCGGCAGAGGCGGGCGCGACCACGGGGCTGATGCTGATTCGCGAGGGTCAGGGCTGCAACGCGGCAGAAACACGCTGGCATTGTGCGCCGCTGGCGGCCGAAGACGGGGACTCGACTCCGCATTGCTGGGCTCTTAAAAAGAACAAAAAGGGAACAACTGGAACCTGGACTGTGGAGTGGAATGGCAAAACGGCTGCTTTCAATCTGGTTTGCGCGCCTGGCGAGCGACGCCAGCCTGCGCAGACGCCCCGTTCCGGGGCCGTTCGCGCTGATCCTGAGGGCGGGCAACGCGGATCATCTGCATTGTCTCAACGAGGCGGCTGAGGCGCATGGCTTGCGCCGCGGCATGGCGCTGGCAGATGCGCGCGCAATCTGTCCCGATCTCATCACCCGGCCCACTGATCTTGTGCATGAGGCGGTAACCCTTGCCGCCCTGCGCCGGTGGGCGGAGCGCTATTCGCCGATGGTGGCGTGCGACGGCGCGGACGGACTGATTGCCGATATTACAGGCGTGCCGCATCTGTTCGGCGGCGAGACCGCCTTGCGTGACGATCTGCACGCGCGTCTCGCCCGCGCCGGTCTGAGTGCGGCAAGCGCCATTGCCGAGACGCGCGGCGCGGCGCATGCCCTGGCGCGTCATGGCGGCGGCCTCATACCGGAAGGCAGGCTTGCCGAGGGGATCGGCCACTTACCCGCCTCTGCCTTGCGGATTGATGGCGAGACGGCACAGGCGCTTTCCCGCATGGGGCTCAACCGCGTTGCCGATCTAATCACCCAACCCCGCGCGCCGCTGGCACGCCGCTTTGGCCCCGGACTCATGCTGCGGCTGGATCAGGCGCTTGGTGCCCAACCCGAGCCGGTCGCGGCGGCACCGGACGCGCCGAGTTTCGGGGTGCGGATGACCCTGCCTGAACCAATCGGCCTGCATGCGGATGTGACGGCCGGGCTCATGCGCCTGCTCACCCGGCTCTGCGACAAGCTGGAACTGCACCATAGAGGTGCGCGCCGTCTGCGGTTGGAACTGCACCGGGTCGATCGGGAAATGGCGCAGGTCGAAATCGGTCTTGCCCGCGCGATGCGCGATCCCGAGCGGATTGTGGCGCTGTTCGCCAAAGGTGTCGCGCAGATCGACGCCGGGTTCGGGATTGAGGCGCTGCGGCTGAGCGCACATGTCACCGAAGAACTTCCCCCGGAACAAATCGGCAGCGGCGCGCCCCTGCGCCATGAAGATGCGCTGGCCGATCTTTTCTCGCGCTTGGGCAACCGGCTCGGGTTTGACCGGGTGCTGCGGCTGCTACCGGCGCAAAGCGACATCCCCGAGCGCAGTTTCATCATGGCCGCTGCCGCTTATAGCACGCCCGAGGCAGCACCACCGCATTGCGGCCCGGCGCGCCCGATCATCATCTTTCCACCCGAACCCGTCAGCGCGCGTGGTGGCGGCAGACCCGGCCATCCGCCTGCCGCGTTTCGCTGGCGGCGCATGGGTTTCACCACCCTGCGCGCCACCGGGCCGGAACGGATCGCGCCGGAGTGGTGGTTTGATGACCCGAACTGGCGGTCGGGCCTGCGCGATTACTGGCAGATCGAGACGCGCGAGGGGCTGCGCCTGTGGCTGTTTCACACGCCGCAGGCCGCCACATGGCCCGCAGAACACTGGTTCGCGCAGGGGGAGTTTGCATGACCGCCTATGCCGAGCTGTGCGTGACGAGCAATTTCACCTTCCTGCGCGGTGCCTCGCACCCCGAGGAACTGGTGACACGCGCCGCCGAACTTGGCCTTGCCGCCATTGCCATCACCGACCGCAATTCGGTGGCGGGCGTGGTGCGCGCATTTTCCGCGCTGAAGGAGTTGGAACGGTTGCGCGAGGAAGCGCAGGCCACTGGCGCGGCCCAGAAAGGTCTGTCCGTCCGCTCGCGGCAGGTGACGGATCATTCCAGCCGGCAAACCCTGCGCCTGCGCGAGGACGGTCCGCTCATCCCCGCCGACAGCCCGCTGCCCCGACTGATCCCCGGCGCGCGGCTGGTGTTGAGCGACAGCACAATCGACTGGCTCGCGCTGCCCACTGACGTCGCTGCCTGGGCGCGGCTGACCCGGCTTCTGTCACTTGGCAAGCGGCGCGCAGAGAAGGGCGAATGCCATCTGACATTCAAAGATGTGCAGGCGTGGGGTGCGGGCATGGTGCTGATTGCCCTGCCGCCCGACCCGATGGAGCCAGCGCAGAAGGCGGATGTGACGGCCGGGCTGCGCGCCATGCAGCATGGATTTCCCGGTCAATGCTTCCTTGCGGCCGCGCCGCGTTATGACGGGCGCGATCAGGCCCGGATCAGCCGACTGGGGCGGCTTTCGCAAGCCACCGGGCTGCCGATGGTTGCAGTGGGCGAGGTGATGATGCACCGCGCGGCCCGCCGGCCTCTGGCCGATGTGCTGACCTGCCTGCGCGAGGGGTGCACCATCGACAATATCGGCGAGCGGCGTCTGACCAACGGCGAACACCGTCTGAAATCGGGGGCCGAGATGGCGCGCATGTTCCATCGCTATCCCGCCGCGATCCGCCGCACACTGGAGATCGCGAATGCCTGCGCCTTTCGCCTCGATGACCTGCGCTATCACTACCCCGACGAGGCCGAAGGCGGCGAACCGGCGCAGGACCGGCTTGCCCGCCTTGCGCGCGACGGGCTGCACTGGCGCTATCCCAAAGGCGCGCCGCCCAAGATTATCTCCCGGGTCGAAAAAGAACTGCGCCTGATTGGCGAGATGGGCTATGCGCCGTATTTCCTGACGGTGCATGACATCGTGGCCTTCGCGCGCTCGCGCGGCATTCTTTGCCAGGGGCGCGGCTCGGCGGCGAACTCGGTGGTCTGTTATCTGCTCGGCATGACCGAGGTCCCGCCCGAGTCAATCACCCTGATCTTCGAGCGCTTCATCTCCAAGGAACGCGGCGAGCCGCCCGATATCGACGTCGATTTCGAACATGAGCGCCGCGAGGAGGTGATCCAGTGGATTTACGCGCGTTACGGCCGCGAGCGCGCCGGATTGACGGCAACGGTGATTCATTTCCGCTCCCGCGCCGCCATCCGCGAGGTCGGCAAGGTGATGGGGCTGAGCCAGGACGTGATCGCGCGGCTCTCAAGCCAGATCTGGGGTTGGTCATCCAGCGCGCCGGGAGAGGACCGGATGCGCGATGCGGGGCTTGACCCCGCCGATGGCCGCATCGCGCTGGCCGCCCGGCTTACGGCCGAGATCATCGGCTTTCCTCGGCACCTTTCCCAGCATGTCGGCGGGTTCGTCATCACCCATGGGCGGCTTGATGAGTTGTGCCCAATCGAGAACGCGGCGATGGAGGATCGCACCATCATCGAATGGGACAAGGACGATATCGACGCGCTCGGACTCTTGAAGGTGGATATTCTGGCGCTCGGGATGCTGACCTGCATCCGCAAGGCGTTTGGGCTTCTGGCCGATCACCGCGACCGGCACCTGACGCTGGCCAATGTCCCGCCCGAGGATGCGGCGGTCTATGACATGCTCTGTCGCGCCGACGCCATCGGGGTGTTTCAGGTCGAAAGCCGCGCGCAACTCAATTTCCTGCCCCGCATGCAGCCGCGCAAATTTTACGATCTGGTCTGCGAGGTCGCCATCATCCGCCCCGGCCCGATCCAGGGCGGCATGGTGCATCCCTTCATCAACCGCCGCCAAGGCAAGGAGGCGGTCGAGGATCTCGGCCCTGCCATGATGGAGGTGCTGGGCCGCACCTACGGCGTGCCGCTGTTTCAGGAGCAGGCGATGCAGATCGCCGTGGTCGCCGCCGGATTTTCACCCGCCGAGGCCGACCGCCTTCGCCGCTCGCTTGCCACCTTCAAGCGCATGGGCACCATCGGCGCGTTTCGCGACCGCTTCATCTCGGGCATGCTGGCGCGTGGCCACGCGGCGGATTTCGCCGAGCGCTGTTTCGCGCAGATCGAGGGCTTCGGCTCTTACGGTTTCCCCGAAAGCCACGCGGCCAGCTTCGCGCGGCTGGTCTATGTCTCTGCTTGGCTCAAATGCCATCACCCGGCCGTCTACGCCTGCGCGCTCTTGAACAGCCAGCCGATGGGCTTCTACGCCCCCGCGCAACTGGTGCGCGATGCGCGCGAACATGGCGTGGAGATTCGCCCCGTCTCGGTCAATCACTCGGTCTGGGATTGCACGCTCGAGCCGCGCAGTGACGGCGCGCTCGCGTTGCGGCTGGGGTTTCGCCAGATCAAGGGCATGCGCGAGGAGGATGCGGCCTGGATTGTGGCGGCGCGCGGCAATGGCTATCCGGATGTCGAAAGCCTGTGGCGCCGGGCGGGTGTGCCGCTCACCACGCTGGAGCGGCTGACCGAGGGCGATGCCTTCGCGCAGATCGGCCTGAACCGCCGCGCAGCACTCTGGGCCGCGCGGGCACTGAAAGGCCCGAAGCCTCTTCCTCTTTTCGGCGCCGATGGAGAGGCCACGACAGAGCCCGAGGTTGCGCTGCCCGATATGACGCTCGGGCAGCAGGTCGTCGAGGACTACCTCTCCCTGCGCCTTAGCTTGCGCGCCCACCCCCTGGAACTGCTCCGCCCCCGCCTGCCCGAGAGCCTGCCGCATGAGTGCCTGGCGCAGGCCGCCGGGCGGATCACCGTGACCGGCCTCGTCATCACCCGTCAGCGCCCCGGCACCGCCTCGGGTGTGGTGTTCCTGACACTCGAGGACGAAACCGGCACCGCCAATGTGGTGGTCTGGACCAAGATCTACGAGACCTTCCGCAAGGAGGTCATCGCAGGTCGCCTCTTGTGCGTGACGGGCCAGATTCAGCGCGAAGGGCAAGTGGTCCACCTGATTGCTCAGCATATTGAAGATGTCTCGCCTCTGCTCTCGACCCTCGGCCACGGCACACCATTCGCGACAAACGACGGCCGCGTAGACGAGACGCGCCGCCCTCCCGGTGGCAGCATTCGATCGAACGCGCGGCATCCCCGCGATCAGGCGAAGAAACTCTTCCCGAGCCGGGATTTCCATTGAGGGCCAAAAGACCCTAACCGGACACTCGTGGGGCAGGTCACAATCGCTGAACTTTGGGAGGGCGATTGAACCTCATTTTTCACCACCTGCGATGGAAGACATTCACTTAGGACCAGTCAAACCACCCGGTATCTCTCACGCGTGGTTGAGCGCTACCACCGGGTCGAGTCTCGCCGCCGCCCGCGCCGGCAAATAGCCAAAGGTGATCCCGATCAGGGTCGAGGACAGGAAAGCCACAACTATCGCTGTGGCCGAGAAGCTCAACTGCACATCGGTCGAAAAATACCCCACCACCTGCCCTCCGATCAGGGCTCCGGCGATCCCTATGACGCCACCTGTCAGGCAAACCAGCACGGCTTCGATCAGGAACTGCGCCACAATATCCGACCGCTGCGCCCCGATCGCGATGCGCACGCCGTCTCTTTTGTGCGCTCGGTGACGGATACCAGCATGATATTCATCACAGCGATCATCGCCACCAGCAGCGTCAGTGTTTCGGTGGTCGAGGTCATCGTATCGCTGATCGTGTCGGAGTTAGTAAGGAAGAAATCCTTGGTGCCGTGGCGGGTGGTCAGCAAAACGTTGATCTCTGCCACGGCAAGCGAGGTGTCGTAATCATCACTTATCCATGGCGTGGCTTCCAACGAAGAATACGCGCGAGCATGCCGCGTGGAGGAGGCACTGCACCTCGCTCACCTCTGAAAATATGGAATGGCTTGATCGTCAGTGGAGAAGGGCCAGATGTTTCGGGAGGCACCGATGGGTGCTCTTTCGCAGCCATTGTGAAGTCCTAGAGAATACCTAGCGCTTCAAAGGGGATGTATACTGGCGCCGCAGAGCCCGCAGGGTTGAAACCTCCTATTGTCGAGTTGCACATGCAGGAGCCCCGCCAGACGCGCTGAGAGCGCGCAGGGCGCTCATCTCTGCTTCTAAGCTGTCATGCCTCAAAAACAGTGCTGAACGCCACTGGCGAGCGTCTCAGAGAGCCTCGAGCAGCATAACAGCGCTATCGACGATTCTGGTTTGCTTTGCGCCGCGATATTTTTTTCGGCATGTTCGATGCATGCGGTGCCGTGCTTGCTATAACACCCGATGCAATGAAAATACACAGGAGCCAGACTTGTGGAAGATTTGACCATCACCGGCCATCAAATGGAAAACGCGCCCTCATACAAACGCATGCGGCAGGAACTGCGCATCAAGCTGCAAGATTACAATTTCAGCCACTTCATCACGCTGGCGTCGAACCACCAACCTCTGAGTTATTCAACTATGCGTGCTCTCCTCAAGGAGTGGGATGCGCGCGTGAATCGCGAGATCAACGGGCCGAAATGGGCACGGCGTCCAGATGAGCGCTTGGTCTGGTTTGCGTTCGCGGAAAAGCTGGAGGTGAACCCCCACTGGCATCTGATTGTCGAGGTTGATCCCATTATTTGCGCACCGAGCCGTGCCGATAGGACACAGCGGCTGCCAGAAATCGGTCGCAAGCACTGGCTGAAATTGGTTCGGCAAGGCTCATTCGACTGCCAGAGCGTTGATTCTTCGGGGGTTATCAACTACATTACCAAAATGAGCGCGGAGGAGCTGCACTTCGAGAAATTCGTCGTCTTCCGGGAGTTCATGAACATCTAGGCAACCGCCAGAGGCCCGTCTGCAACGCTACGGGTGATCAGCGACCTCCTTCTCAGAGCATCACCAATACGGCTCATAGTCTGGTCGTAATGGTGGCCTATGGTCAGAAGTCTGCTACCACCCAACACTTCCCGCAAGAGAGGAACTCGACGTAGCTGAGCGCCGACCGAAGGGAGGTGCTCATCGGACTGAGAGAAGCCGAAGGCTGAACGAGGGAGAAATTTGTCACCCTAAATCAAATATAGTTGCATTTGTTGCTCCCTCGCCAATTAAGAAAGAGGTTCTGCATCTCCTATTGAGGTATTAGGTTAGGTTTACTTCCTGATCTAATGAGAAGAGGTTTCGGTGTGTTACCTCACGATGAACGCGCCTTCGCAATAAACAAGGATTCCTGAAGCGGTTTGGGTAGAAGAAAGTTGTGGGCCGTCACATTGTTCGCGCAAGGGCTTCAGCCTGCTTGATGACCAGTTTCACCGCCTCCGCCTGAAGATCCGGTGGATAGCCGTATCTGCGGAGGATCCGCTTCACCGCGACGCGCATCTTTGCACGCACGTCGTCGCGCTGCCACCAATCCACGCCGGAATTTTCACGAACGGACTTCACGAGCTCGGCCGCAATCACTTTTAGTTGGTCGTTGTCCATGACCTCAACAGCTGTCTCATTTTGGGCAAGCGCGTCATAGAAGCTCCTTTCTGCCTCGGACATATCGTCCTCGGGCTCGGCGCTCAGGTCCTTCGCAAGCTCAATCAGTTCCTGTATCACCTGCAAGGCGTCTACGCTGCGGTTGTGATACCGAGTGATCGCGCTCAACAGGCGCTCGGAGAACCTCTGGTTCTGCACCACATTGCTCCGGGTCCGTGCCTTGATCTCCCCGTTGAGAAGCTTCTTCAGAGCTTCCACAGCGAGGTTCTTGTGCTGCATATGCTGGATCTCGGCCAAGAATTCTTCAGATAGAACGCTGATATCAGGGCGGTCGAACCCACATGCTTCGAGAATATCCACAACCTCTGTCGAAGCAACCGCACGGTTCAGAAGTTGCTCGATGGCGAAGTCCGGCGAGGAATTCCTCCCTCTGTCACTATTCACATCGAGCTTCTGTAAAGCGGACCTCACGGCCAGAAAGAACGCGACCTCTTCTGCGTGCTCGGCGGCCTCGGATGACCCTGCCGCTAGTTTGAATGCCTTGGTGAGCGCGGCCACCGCGTCCAAGTATCGCTTCGCTATATCATTGTTGTCCTTTTTCCCGGCATCGCGCGCCTGCTGCAAGATATGCTCGGAAGCCGCGGGGAGTATTTCTATCCGGTTGGTTGCCGTGCTTCCAAGGACGCCAGAATAGTCGAAGCCATGAAACATCCCGCGTGCCACCTGCAGCGCGCTTAGGAAGGCCGCAACAGCCTCGCGCTCGTCGACGCCCGTCTGGGCCTGATCTCCCTGAGAATAGTGCGCGAGGGCGGCCTTCAAGTCGGCAGCAAGACCGATATAATCGACGATGAGACCGGCAGGCTTGCCAGCGAAGACCCGGTTCACTCGTGCAATCGCCTGCATCAGACCGTGCCCCTTCATCGGTTTGTCCACATAAAGTGTGTGCATGCAGGGTGCGTCAAAACCGGTCAGCCACATGTCGCGGACGATTACCAGCTTCAAGGGGTCGCTCGTGTCTTTGTATCGCCTTGTGAGGGCCTCCAGCTTCGCTTTGCTGCGGATGTGGGGCTGGAAATCCTGCGGATCGGTGGCGTTGCCGGTCATGACAACCTTCACCGCACCAGTTTCATCCTTTTCTGAGTGCCACTCCGGACGGGCTGTCGCGATCCGCTTGTAGGCCTCAACACAGATACGGCGGCTCATGCAGACAATCATCGCTTTGCCGTCGATAGCTTCTAGACGGGCATCGAAATGCTTGAGGATGTCTGCGACCACCGCATCAAGGCGCGGTCCGGCACCGACGAGTTTTTCAATCTGCGACCACTTCTTGGCAACGGCCCCCGCCTCCTCTTCAGGCAGCAGCTCTGTGGCTTCGTCGAATTCCTCGTCGAGGCTGTCAGCTATATCATCGGCTATCTCCACGCGTGCAACGCGGCCCTCGTAGTAGATTGGCACCGTCGCGCCATCTTCGACCGCTTGCGCGATGTCGTAGACATCAATGTAGTCGCCGAACACCGAGCGCGTGTTCGCGCCCACGAGCTCTACTGGGGTGCCGGTGAACGCGACATAGACCGCATTAGGTAGTGCAGCGCGCAAATGATGGGCTAGGCCGTGGCGCACCTCTCCGGTCTCTCGGTTCATCTTTGCCTCGAAGCCGTATTGTGTCCGGTGTGCCTCATCGACCATGACGATGACATTTGAGCGATCCGTGAGCTCGGGGAAGTTCTCGCCACGCTCCGGCCGAAATTTCTGGATCGTCGAGAACACGATGCCACCCACCTGCCTGTTCAGCAGCGTCTTCAGCTCCTCGATGCTGTCAGCCTGGACCGGCGTCTCACCGAGCAGATCCTTGCATCGTCCGAAGGTCCCAAACAGCTGGTTGTCCAGATCGTTGCGGTCAGTCAGAACGAGCAGCGTCGGGTTCTCGAGCTCGGCAAGATGCATCGCGCGCCCCGCCAGAAAGGTCATTAGCAGCGACTTTCCGGAGCCCTGAGTGTGCCAGATGACGCCGCCCTTTCCATCGTCGCCACGCGCACCGAGGATCGACTCCATGGCCTTTCGCACGGCGTGGAACTGGTGGTAGCCCGCTACCTTCTTGATCGGCCCCTTGCCTTCGTCCTCGAAGACGGTGAACCAGCGCAGCATATCGAGCAGAACGGGTCGGTTCAGCAGCCCCTCTGTAAGGGTATTCAGGGCGAGACCTTCGCGTTCTGAGAGGATGGTGTCGCCATCAATCGTTCGCCACCGCATGAATCGATCGAAACCGGCGGAGAGAGTGCCATATCGGGCATTCAGCCCGTCCGAGATCACCGAGAAAACCGAAGTCCGGAAGAGGTTTGGGATGTCAGTCTTGTAGGTCTCGATCTGGTTGAAGGCAGCGTCGAGGTCGGCACCCTCCGTGCCCTTCAGCTCGACCACCACGAGAGGCAGGCCGTTTAGATAGAGCACGATGTCGGGGATGCGCGCGTTCCGCCCTACCATGTCGACCTGATTGAAGGCATGCCAAGCGTTGTAATCATCGCCCCAGTCCACAAGGCGCGCCCGGTCGCTGAGCTCCTCCCCTTGGTTGAAATAGGTGATTGGGACGCCACCAGTGATCAGACCATGCAAGCGGCGGTTCTCGGCCATGAGGTCGCCGACGAAAACCTCGTCGGTGACGCGTGCCATCACCTCCTGCACCGCACCATCAGGTAGGTTTGGATTGAGGCGGCGCACAGCCTTCTCGAAGACCTTCCGCAGGATCGCATCTTGAAAGCTGCGACGCTCCGGATCGCGCTTCTCAGGCGAGATCTCGGCACCGGAAGCAACCGCATAGCCCAGCCCGGCCAGCTTCCCCATCATCCAGTCTTCTAGGTCGGATTCGGAGTTCCACGCCATCACGCACCTCCACCGGGCTTCATGCGCGCTGCCAAAGCTCGGACAGGCTCGGAGAAGGCCTCGTCCATCTTGCGGTAGCGGTCGACCAGCCAGGCAATCATTTCCGGCCAGTTCTCCTTGCTATAGCCTTGGACCGGCGTCTTGCAGACGACCATACTGACCTTTTTATCGTCGATCCGCCGCCACTCCAGTTCTTCACCGACGGCCTGCTCATACCGCGCCCTATCCTCGGCGAGTTGGTCAAACAGCCATTTGTTTTCGTTACGATCAGTTCGACTAAGCTGCAATTCGATCCGAATTTCATGACGAAGGAAGATGAGGGTCATCCCGCACCCAGAAACCCCGACGCTGGAGTTCAACCAGTGATCGCGCGACGGGGTGATGTTCTGCCATCGCTCGAGATCGGCTCCGCGCAGCGCCTCCAGGACCTGCTCCCAGAACTCGAGCCGCATCTGATGGCTCCATCTCTGGGCGCCTTTTGCGGATTTCTCCTCGCTGTCCTTCTCGGCCATTCGGATCATGTAATCGGCCGCCTCGGGGGTCGGGATCACCTGCTGGAGATCGACAAAGATCTCGTCGTCGAACTTGTATGGCAGGACCTTGATGCAGCGGGCGTCGATCTGGTGCTCACGCAGCCAGAGCACCGCCGCCGTCACCTCCCGCCGGAAATTCGCGGCAATGAAGATCACGCGCTGGTTGGTGCCGTCGTTCAGCACCACCTCGTCGAGCGTGTCCTCCCCCAGGAACTCGCAGATCAGCCCGGCCGCATCGCCGCCGCCCTGGCGGTCCAGATACTGCTGGAAGATGCCCACGATCTCGACTTTCTTCAGGCTCGAGCAATAGGCGGCGTATTTCAGGGCCTGCCAGACGACATCGCGGCCGGAATCGTCCAGCTTGTTCTCGATGATGACAAGCTGGCCGCTCTTGTCGAGGGCCAACAGGTCGAGCCGCTCCCTTGTGCCGTCGAACCCGTCGAACTCCTTCTGGATGATCAGCAGCCCCTCCTCGCCCTCGCTCATCGCCTCGCAAAGCGCATCCGGCATGCTGGCCAGCCATTCCTGGAGATGCTCCCGCTCCCGGAACCCGACCTCGGAGAAACTGGTGCGCTCGAGCTTGCGCAAGCGGTTGGCGGAACGGTCGATCTGGAACATCAGGAGGCCTCCTCTGTCTTGAGGCGCCACACCTTATCGAGGGCATCGAAGATCAGGGAGAGGCTCTCTCGCAAGGCGACGAAGTCGACCCAGATCTCGGGATCATCAAGAGGAGCATCGCCGAAGGTGACGACTGCGCCGTCCCGATATCGGAACGCCATCGACTTCGGGTCGAGCATGGCGAACTGTCGCAGGAAATTCGTCAAAGAGGTGATCTCGGCTTCATCATATCGCTGCACAAGCCGATCGTGCAGGAGTTCGACGAGGTAGTCGATGTGATGTCGGGACTTTCCCTTCATCCGCCGACTGTCCCAGTCCGGCACCAACCCTTTCAGATACAGCTCCAGGGCATGCCGGGCCATGTAGAGCGCCGGGAAGGCCGCCTCCGGCGTCTCACGGTTCTCGAGGCCGAACTCGATGCTTCGCAGCGTTGTCTGCGCGTAGGCCCACGCGAGGTCTTTCCCGTCCGCCGTCTCGGTGCGGCCATGGTTCACGAGAAGGAAGCCGGGGAAGTGCTCCTCTGACCCGTCATGGTCTTGGAACACGCGGCCGAAAGGCAGCCGTTCGCTCATACGACCTCCTCAACCTGTTTCTCAGCCTCGCGGATGCGGAGTTCGCCAGACATGAGGCGGGGGAGTAGCGCGCCGCGAAGGGCGGCGAGGTTGCGCGCCTCCTGACCGGCCGCGATCACTCGATCAAGCATCGGACAAACAAGATCGGAAAATGCGGTGTGCACCGGCGCAGGTGCAATCGCCATGTCGAGCTCGGAAATCCTCCTCGCATCAGCCCGTTGGCGTCCCGACGATCCTGTCATGGTCTGAATCGCCTCCGCCCTGAAGTCGGGGTCTCTCGCGATGCAATAGGGAAGCGCGGCCGAAACTCCGGGCTTCGCGCGCATCACGATGAACTCGGTAGACCCCCAACCAACCTCCGACCCGAGTAGATCGTCGACCACGGCGGTTTTCCCGTTCTCGAGGCAAGGCGTGATCCGCGCCAGAAGAGTATCCCGCTCTCTGAACTTGGTTCCCGAGGTAAATTCACGAAGGTATGGCGCGTCTGCCGACATTCCCGATGTCGGCAGCGCCTTCATTTCCAGGTATGGCGCAGCGGTCCCCTTCGGCAGGCGCTCTTTGGGATTGAATTCGATGAGATGACTGAGCGTTCCAGCCTCCCACCCCTTCGGCAGACCGTCGGGGGCGAAGCTGTCGGGAAAGAGGGCGGCGGTGGTGGGGTCCATGTGGGCGGGGGGCTGGCCGAGGGCGCGGGCGTGGACGGGGTCGAAATCCACGAACCAGGACCGATAGAGCGCCCGCGCCATCTCCTCCAGCGTCGCGCTCATCCGGCGGTTCAGTTCGATCTTGTCGTCGAGTGCGCCGAGCATGGCAGCGATATTCCGCTGCTCGTAGATCGGCGGGAGAGTAATCTTGAAGGCAGTTCTCTGGTCTGTAAGCGATACATACGGAGCCATATCGGTTTGACCTGCCGACCATGAGATCTGGTTAGCCATCTCTTGGGATCGCATAGCGTAGAAGAGCCAGCGTGGCTCGATCTTGTTTCGATCGAGGCTTCGCCAATAACATAACTGTGGAGAGTAAATGAACTCTGGGTCCCCGACCTTCACGAAAGCCAAGCGCCCGATTGTGCCCTTCGTCGTCATGACTACGTCGCCGGCCATCGAGCGCTTTCGCCCAACTCTCGCAACGCTGGCCGTCGAAAGCAGGTCCGTTCCTACCGTATTGACGCGCCCATTGACGTCGCCGGCTCTTACGAAGGGCACGCCGTCCGTTGACATCTCGGCGTTTTTAGCGCGATAGCCGTCGCCGATCTCCAGCACAGCATCGGAGATGAGATCGGACGTCGCATGCGTCGACCAACTCACGTCAGTTCCTCCAGCCGGGTCTCGATCTCCTTCTCCAGCCTCCGCCCCTCGGCAAACTGCGCCCGGAGCTCCGCCGTCAGCCGGTCGAACTTCTCATCGAATGGCTCATCATCTTCCTCTGCCGCGCCGGCGCCGACATAGCGGCCCGGCGTCAGAACGTAGTTGTGCTTGGCGATCTCCTCCATGGAGGCCGCCTTGCAGAAGCCCGGCTCGTCGACATAGGCACCGGCGTCCGGCTCTCCACGCCAGGCGTGGTATGCGGTGGCGATGCGCGCAATCTCGTCGCGCGACAACTCCTTCTGCTTGCGCGACCCCGGAACCAACGCACCCATCTTGCGGGCGTCGATAAACAGCACCTCGCCGCGCCGGTCGCGCAGCTTGGCGTCCTTGGCCACTCCGTTCGACTTGTCCTTGGCCAAGATCCAGATGCAGGCCGGGATCTGGGTGCCGTAAAAGAGCTGCCCCGGCAACGCGATCATGGCATCCACCGCCTCCCCCTCGACCATGGCGCGGCGGATGTCGCCCTCGCCTGAAGACATGGACGACATGGAGCCGTTGGCCATGACCACGCCGGCCACCCCGGTGCTGCCCAGCTTGTCGTAGATGTGCTGCATCCAGGCGAAGTTGGCGTTCCCGACCGGGGGCATGCCGAATGTCCAGCGCCGATCCTCGGCCAGGATATCGCCGGACCAGTCGGAGATGTTGAAGGGCGGGTTGGCCATGACGAAATCGAATTTCTCGTCCGGGAAGGCATCACGCAGAAGGGTGCCTTCGGCGTTCCATTCGAGTCTTGCCATGATTCCTCGGATGGCGAGGTTCATCCGCGCAAGGCCGTAGGTGGTATGGTTGCGCTCCTGCCCGTAGATGGCGAGGTCGGCGCGGCGGTATTTGTGCGCAGCCAGAAAGTGCTCTGATTGGACCATGAAGGAGCCTGAGCCATGGCAAGGCTCATACAAGCGACCTTTCACCGGTTCGATCATCTGGACGATCAACTCGACAACCGGTTTTGGTGTGTGGAAATCGCCGCCCCGCTTGCCCTCGCTCGAGGCAAACTCCGAGATGAAGTATTCGTAGATACGGCCGATCAGGTCGAAATCCTTGGGCGTGCCATCGAACTCGATGTTGGAGAAAAGGTCAATCAGGCCGGTGACAATGGCCGGATCGAGAGCTTCGCGGCCGAAGACCTTGGGCAGCGCGCCCTTCAGCTGCTCGTTGTCGGCCTCGATGGCGCGCATAGCGTTGTCAACCTTCACGCCGATGCCCTTGTCCTTGGCGTTGGCGGCCAGCATGCTCCAGCGGGCAGCTTCGGGCACCCAGAAGATGCCCTCGGCGAGGTATTCGTCGACGTCCTCGGCGACCGTTTCGCCCTCTGGCAGGAGCTCGTCATACTTTCGCTGGAAGGCCACGCCTATGTAGCGCAGGAAGAGCAGGCCAAGAGCAACATGCTTGTATTCGCCCGGATCCATGGAGCCGCGCATCTTGTCGGCCGCCGCGAAGAGTGTTTTTTCAATTGTCATTTGCCGTCCCTCTCCGGCGTTGGCTCGCCGCTTATCATCGTTGTCCGGCACTATCGGACGAAATCCGCCCGATGATCAACCATTAGCTGAAACCCCTGAGAGCGGGTGGTATTTGCTCTCCGTCAGTCACACGAACCGTGAGAAGTGTCGTGCCCCCCCAGAGCTGCCGCTATCTCCGAGCAATGGATCTTCTCGAAACTATTCTCTCATCGCTTTGCCGCTCAAGAAATCCGCCCACGCCTCCATCATCTGCCTTCGCTTCTTAACCATGTCGCCGCGCCTGTAGGCACGCTCGACGTTGTTGCCAACATTGTGTGCAAGAGCGATTTCTGCCATCTCGCGCGGAAAGTCGGTGCGCTCGGCGGCCCAATCACGAAAGCTCGAGCGCAGGCCGTGCGGCACTGCTGGTCGGTGTGAGCGGGGGTCGAGGAAACCGGGGTGTCTCTTTTTCTTCCGCTGCCTGGATGCGTCGCATCACAGCCGAGATCGTCATGTCCGACATCTGCCCGTTCTTTGAGGACGGGAAGACGTAGGGGCAGCCCATCAACCGGGGTTGGTTGGTGAGCAGGTCGAGCGCGGGAGAACAGAGTGGCACGCGATGCTCGCGCCCAGCCTTCATCCTTTCTGCCGGGATCGTCCAGATGCCGCTCTTCAGATCGATTTCTTCCCATAACGCGCCGCGGATTTCACCTGACCTCGATGCGGTCAAGGTCAGAAGCTCGAGAGCACGGGCGGCGATGCCTGTGCGCCCACGCAATACACGAAACCACTCAGTCAGTTCATCTAGGGCAATGGCAGGCTGTCTGCGCTCGTTCTGGATCTTATTGGGCGACGGGAGGAGCTGTTGTAGGTTACCCTTCCAACGCGCCGGGTTTTCCCCCTCGCGCAACCCCATCACCTTTGACCAATCGAGAACAGCTTCAATGCGTTGCCGCACACGCGAGGCTGTTTCGGTCTTGGTCATCCAGATTGGGGTCAGGACATTTTGAACATCCTCAATCGTAATAGACGCCACCGACCTCTCGCCGATCACCGGGAAAGCATACGTAGCGAGCGTTGAGCGCCATTGCTTGATGTGCTTGGCGTTCTTGAGCTCGCCTCGCACCTTCTCTTCATAGTAGCGCTCGAATGCTTCCTGGAAGGTGGTGCGATGCTTCCGTTCGGCAACAAACGCAGCGCGTGCAGCCTGACGCTCTTCTACCGGGTCAATGCCAGCACTGATCTTGCGCTTCATCTCGAGCGCCTTCTCCCGCGCTTCTGCAAGCGAGACCTCTGGATACGAGCCAAGTCCGATGTGTTTGCGCTTGCGACCGACCAGCACCCGAAATATCCACGATCTGGCTCCGGTGTCAGTTACGCTGAGGGCGAGGCCGGGGGTGTTCCACCAACAGCGTGGCGCCCCGGCTCAACCAGTTTCTTGACCTGGACAGCTTTGAGTTCCTTGGCTCTCTTCGGCACGATATACCACCATCCTTACCACCAATGATTCTCCTATCAATTGCATCTGTTTGAAACAGAGTGCAAGGCGGACTCTTAACAAACACTTGTTATAAAGTGAAAAAATTCTCCCTTCTTCCGGCACATGCACTCTTATGAAAGCTGAGCTAGGCGGACACCTCCTCCGCCACCAATATTTTGGGGCCTAAAGACCTAGTTAGCCCGATAATAAGGCAAAGACCCCGAATTTTTCATGCCGGGAATTCTGTTGTTCCCAGACGTAGCGCCCCACGTAGAACCCGTGCTTGCAACGGTTCGGCAAAAGTCGGCGTGGCCGCATAATTCATCCGTGCCAGTGCTGCGCCTTCGTTCGGATGCGCGCGCTTGGTTAACGCTGCCCAAAGTAATCGAACCAATGCGCGCTTGCTGCCCGCAGCTTCCCCAAGCCGGGCGAGGGCAGGCAACAGAACCTGTTCAACTGCGTCGAAATCCGTTCCGAGCGGGAAAGCGGGCAGCTCAGTTTCGCGAAACGGTGCCAGCCAACCTGCCACAGCATCCGGCGTATTTCCTGCATGCGCCTTTGGCACCCGCCAGTCGCGGCGAATTTTGCCGGCTGTTCGGGCGGCGTTAAGCAGATCACCCTGAAACCGGCTGTCAGCGATGGACACCATTCGTTTGATCACTTCCTCATCGGTTTGCCCGCGCAGTTCTGCAACACCATATTCTGTCACCACAATATCGCGCATGTGACGTGGCACTGTGGTCAACGGTAATTGCCAGACGATGTTCGATGTAACAGTCCCGCCTGATGTCCGCGTGGCGGGCAACGTCAGGATTGCGCGCCCGTCTTCCAACGCGAAAGCCTGTTCGAAAAAGTTGAATTGCCCGCCGACCCCGCTGACAACCTGCCCGGGCTTGGCCGCGTCCGACATGGCATCGCCCAGCAAGTTGACCTGCATTGCACCATTGACGAAACGCGCATGCACACGCCCCGCGCGTTTTTCCGCTTCGTCACCATAAAGCGCGTTGGTATAGCTGACAGGCATCATCTGAATTTTCGCGCGCCTAGCAGGGCCATCGCACGCAGACGCTCATACATATCGCGGGCATCGACGAAAAAACCGGCATGAATGGCCGCGCCGTTGACTTCGCGGCGTAAGACGCCCGCCTCGAACAGCGCCAAAAGCCCGCCGACCAGCATTTCGGTCACGGCATAAAGGCCAGTTTCAAAGGGCGAGTCTCCATCGCCCGTAAGCAGGAAAGGGGCTGATCTCCAGATATCCGCAAGGGTTGCGCGGTCCCGTTGCAAAAGTGCATTTGCCACCGCATCGCCAATCGCGCCAATGCCGATCTGCAAGGTGCCACCGTCCCGGACCAGCCGCGACACATGCAGCCCGATGGCGTGCTGTGTATGCGACACAGGGCGGCGCGGGGCGGAAAAAGCTCGAACTGGTCTGGCGGCTCCAGCATCATCTCGAACTCGACAGAGGCCAGCGTGGCGGGTCCGTCCATGAAAGGCAGGGCATCATTGCGCTCCGCGACGGCGATGAAAGCCAACTTGCCCGCGCGCCGCATGTCGAAAAAATCGGTCGATATATCGGTGTTGCACGACAGGCTGATCCGGTCACCATCCACCGCGACAAGCTGGGAAAGCACGTTTGGCCTTTGTGCGATCAGAACATCGCGCGCGTGGGTATAATTCGCGGAAATGAAATGGCGTTGGGCATATTCATTCCCCAACCATGCGCCCGCCTGAAAGAAGAACTCCGACACTTCAATGTTGTCGGGCAGCTTTTCGCGCTTGATCAGATCGGCATAAAGCAGATCGGGATAGGCCCCGAACAGTCGGTCCATCGCCGGTTCCAGAAATCGCTTTTCCATGTCTGTTTCTGGGGCCGGGCGCTGCAGCGTGAGGGCGGTAAAGATCGAAAGCCTGAGTGCGGGATCGGCACGAGCGGCGCGGGTCAAGGCGTTGACCAGCGTGACGGGTTTGCCAAGGCCCAGAGGCAGGGCGAGCCGCACCACACCATTCATGCGCTCAAAAATCTCGTGCGCCATCGCATCTGCATCGGTGAAGGTTTGTGGCCTGTCAGCCAAAGCTGTGCCAGCCTTCGTCGGGCGCAAACCGTGGGCCATGTAGCTCTTCCAGTGCTTTCAAACGCGCAATAATTTCATCTATGCCGCGCTTTTGCGCATAATGAATCGGGCCGCCCCTGAAGGGTGCCCATCCGGTTGCAAATATCATCGCTGCGTCCACCTGATCCTCGCTTTGGGCGACAGTCTTGCGCAATACCTCCACGCAGGCGTCCAGCATCGGCAGGATTAGTCGGTCGGTCAAGTCACCCGGCCCGTCCTCGCTGCTTTCCGGATGTGGCGTACCATCGGACCAGTCGTAAAACCCCTTGCCGGATTTCTTGCCCAAATCGCCAGCTTCGACCTTTTGGCGCAGCGAGTCCGAAATTTCCGCCATTGGCTTTTCCAGATTTTCACGCAGGGATTCTGCTACATGCAGCCCGATGTCCAGCCCGACCTGATCGGCAAGCGTGACCGGCCCCATCGGCATTCCGAAATCCAAAGCGGCGGCGTCGATCACCTCTTTCGGCACGCCCTCGTCCATCAGCACCATCGCCTCCATCAGATAAGGCGTTAGCACGCGGTTCACCAGAAAACCGGGATAGTCGGAAACTTTTGCAGGAAGTTTGCCAATGGCACCGCAGAACGCCGCCAGACGTTTGGCGGTCGCCGCACTGGTCGCCTTGCCCTGCACGACCTCAACAAGATCAATCTTCGACACCGGATTAAAGAAATGCAGCCCCGCAAACTGCGCAGCAGCGGGCGCGTGATCCGCCATTTCATTGACCGAAAGGCTGGAGGTATTGGAAGCAAGGATTGCCCCTTTCTTCATTTTTCCTTTGAGGCCAGCATAGATTTTTTCCTTCAGGTCCATGCGTTCGGGAGCGGCTTCTATGATGAGATCGGCACGGGCAATGCCGTAACCCGGCGGGTCAGGTATTAGACGGTCCAGCGCATCGCGAGTTTCAATTCTGCTCAGGTGTTTGCCTTTGCATATCTCGAAGGCCAGCTTCACCGCCCGACCCAGCGGGTCGGTCTCAACATCTCCCAAAGTGACGGTTTTTCCTTTGATCGCCGCCATCGCCGCGATTTCCGCGCCCATGGCACCCGCTCCGATTACATGCACATGCGCGATCCCATCATCGCCGCGCCCGGCATCCTTGAGCTGCTGGCGCAAGAAAAACACGCGGCGCAGGTTCTTCGAGGTGTCAGTTTCCAGCAACCTCGCGAACGACTCTCTCTCGCGCTTTTGCATCGCCTGCGGCTCGTCGCCATAGTCTTCCCACAGCCCGATCAACGCATGGGGGGCTGGATAATGTTCCTCTGGTGCCTTTTTCTCGGTTTGGCCGCGCATCTGGCGGGCGGTAAAACTGCGCGCCGCGTCGAACCCCAGCGCGCGCGCCTTGAGGCCCGGTTCATGGCCCTCAATCTCGTCATTGGCGGCGGCCCTCACGGCAGCCGCGATGTGGCGTTCTCTCACCAGTGCATCAAAGATGCCCAACGATTTGGCGCGTTTCGTATGTGCTGTCTTGCCGGTCAACATCAACGTCATCGCCTCGACCGGGTCGATCAGTGCGGGCAGGCGAACGGTGCCGCCCAGCCCCGGATGCAAACCCAGTTGCACCTCTGGAAAGCCGAAGGATGCGCCGGGCGTGGCAATGCGGATGTCGCAGGCCAGCGCCAGTTCAAACCCCGCGCCAAGTGCCGCGCCATGCACAATGCAAATGGTGGGACAATCCAGCGCCTCAATCCGATCAAGCACATCATGGCCCTGTTGCAGCAGGTCGGCCGCGCCGTCGTCCGACATGGCGTCAAAACCGGTGATGTCGGCCCCCGCGGCGAACCCGCTCGTTTTGGCCGAGCGGATCACCAGTGCCTTGGGCAGGTCGGTTTCGGCCGCTGCGATATGCGCCTCCAACTCGCGGATCACATCTTCGGAAATGGTGTTGGTGCCAGCTCCCTCGCGGTCCAGCGCGAGCCAAAGGATGCCGTCGGCATCACGCCCTGCACGCCAGTTGCCCTCGCGCGCGGTGGCTGCCCCCAGCTCCAATTTGGTTTCGCCGAGAAACTCCAGAACATGCCCAGTCATTACACCGCCTCCAGCAACATTGCGCCACCCAGACCGCCGCCGATGCATTCGGTGGCAATGCCGCGTTTGTAGCTGCGCTTTTTCATGGTGTTGGCCAGATGCAGCACGATCCGGTTGCCGCTCGTGCCAACGGGATGGCCCAGCGAAATCGCGCCGCCGTCGACATTGAGGCGGTCGTGGTCAATGCGCCCGAACGCGGCGTCATAGCCCAAAACCTCGCGGCAGAAATCATCATCATCCCATGCGGCAAGGCAGGCCAGCACTTGTGCGGCGAAAGCTTCATTCAATTCCCAAAGATCAATGTCACCCACGCTTAAACCGTGCCGTTGGGCAATCGGTGTCGCGGCTAGGACCGGACCCAGTCCCATGATCGACGGATCAAGCGCGGCCCATTCGCTGTCTGTGATTTCCGCAAGCGGTTGCAAACCGTGCGCCTCAACGGCCCGCTCCGAAGCCACGATGACCCAGCTTGCGCCATCGGTGATCTGGCTGGAATTGCCTGCCGTCACTTTGCCGTAGGGTTTCTCGAACACCGGGTTCAACTTGGCCAGACCGGCCATGTCACTGTCAGGACGCACGCCATCGTCGTGATCATAGACGTTGCCGTCGCGCCCAAAGGCCGGCATGACCTCATCCTCAAGTGTGCCGTCTTTTTGCGCCCTGGCCAGACGGTGATGGCTCTCCATCGCATAAGCATCTGCCGTTTCGCGGTCGATCCCGAAGCGATAGGCAAGCACTTCGGCGGTCTGACCCATGTTCAATTCGGTGATCGGGTCGGTCAACCCGCGCTCCAGTCCGATGACAGGTTTAAAAAATTCCGGCCTGATCCCCGCCATTGCGCGGGAGCGGTCCAACGGGCCTTTGGCGGCGTTCATCTGGCCGAACCATTCAACGGCAGACTGGCGCAAGGTCAGCGGGGCATGGCTAAGCGCCTCGGCACCACCGGCGAGGATCATCTGGTGCGAGCCATCGCGGATATAGCGGTAGGCTGTGTCGATGCTCTGCATCCCCGAGCCACAGTTGATCTGCATGGTAAAGGCGACCGTCTGTTCGCCCAGTCCAAGGCGCAGCGCGGCCACCCGTGCGGGATTCATTTCATCGGCAATCACATTGACGCAGCCAAGGATCACAAGGTCGAACGCCGTGCAATCAAACCTTTGTCGCGTCAGCAGGGGCCGCCCGCATTGCACGGCGAGATCAACCGGGGTGAATGGGCCGGGGCCGCTGCGAGCTTTGAGAAACGGAGTGCGCGCGCCATCAACAAGGAAAACGCGTTGGCGGTTTTTGCCGGTCATTCTGCGGCCTCCTTGGTTGTATTGCTCGGTTTACCCGATTGCGCTGCGTATTCGGGAAACAGGGCAGCAAGTTCGCTTGTGTCAAAGTCGTCTACAGCAATAACTTGCGCAACAAGCGCATTCATATCGTTGATGTCCGACAGTTCGGCATCGCTCAGGATACCCGCGTTCAGCGCCTCTTGCGGGGCTTTCTTCGCTTCGCGCAGGCGTTTCATCACCGGGGCCATTTCGATAACTTTGCCGTAGCAGCGGTTCAGCAGTTTTACGCCGTTTCGATCGCATCCTTCATGCAGCCGCCCGGTGATCCGGTCGCGTGTGGCGCTCGGTTCATAAATCAGATTGCTGCAAATCTCGACCAGCCGGTCATCCGGGCCGGGTCGCGCGGCACGTGGCCATGTAAAGAACCGCAATATCACCGCCGCCCAGCGGGCGGGCAGATTCACGATGACTTCGTCCAGTGCCGTTTGGATGCGTTTGAACGCAATAGCGGCAGCATAGTGCAGCACGGGCAGATCGGCCTCTTGGCGGCCTTCGTCTTCCCAGCGTTTCAGCGCCGCAGACAGGATATACATCTCCGAAAGGATATCGCCCATACGGGCCGAAATCATTTCCTTGCGTTTAAGCGCGCCGCCCAGCGTAAGAAACAAAAAATCCGCCGTCAGCGCATAGGCTGCAGACCAGCGCGAAAGCTCGCGATAGAGGGGCGTGGCCGCACCGGCATCCGGCGCAGGAGCAAACCGCCCACCGCTCAGCGCGCGCCCCCACGCGCGAAACAGGGTGCGCGTGGTATGACCGACATGCGCCCAGAAAGATTTATCGAACATTTCCAGCGATTTCTCATCATCCGGCTCCTGCAATGCCAACATGTTGTCCAACATGTGCGGGTGCGCACGGATCGAACCTTGGCCAAAAATGATCAGGCTGCGGGTAACGATATTTGCCCCTTCGACCGTGATCCCGATAGGAATGGCGCGATAGAGCGGCAACAGGTAATTCGACGGCCCGTCAATCACTGCCTTGCCAGAATGGACATCCATCGCGTCGTTGATTGCCTCGCGCATCTTGAACGTCGCATGGGCCTTCATAATGGCGGAAATCACCGACAGTGCGCGCCCTTCGTCCAGCCCCGCGCAGGTCAAATGTCGTGCGGCGTCCATTGCATAGGCGTCGGCGGCAAGCCGCCCCATACGCGCCTGAACGCCTCCAAATTTGCCAATCGGCAGGTTGAATTGCTGGCGGATGCGGGCATAAGCGCCCGTTGTATGCGCAGATAGCGCAATCGCGGCGCACCCCATTGAGGGCAGCGAAATGCCCCGTCCTGCGGCGAGGGCAGACATCAACATCATCCAGCCCTTGCCAGCATACTCTGGCCCGCCGATGATGTAATCGAGTGGAATAAACACATTCTTGCCGGTTGTCGGGCCATTCATGAACATGGTCGAGGACGGCAAATGCCGCCGTCCCGTCTCAACGCCGTCCAGATCGGTTGGCACCAATGCGCAGGTGATCCCGATATCTTTGTTGTCGCCCAGCAACCCATCAGGGTCGCTCAGTTTGAAGGCAAGGCCAAGAACGGTGCAAACCGGCGACAAGGTGATATAGCGTTTGGCCCAGTTGAGCCGGATACCCAGCACTTCCTCGCCCTGCCATTCGCCTTTTTCGATCACGCCCATATCTGTCATGGCAGAGGCGTCCGATCCCGCTTCGGCGCTGGTCAACCCGAAGGCGGGCAATTCGCGCCCGTCTGCAAGACGCGGCAGCCAATAATCCTTCTGCGCATCCGTGCCAAACTGGTGCAGCAATTCGCCGGGGCCGAGCGAATTTGGCACCATCACCGTCACCGCCGCAGCAACGGAACGGGTCGAGATAAAGCGCACGATCTCTGAATGGGCAAACGCCGAGAACCCCAAGCCGCCATAGGATTTGGAAATGATCATCCCGAAAAAGCCTTTGTCGCGCATGAACGTCCAGACTTCGGGCGGCAAATCGCCAGTTTCGTTGTTGATCTTCCAGTCGTCGATCATCGAACAGAGTTCCTGACACGGCCCGTCAAAGAACACCTGTTCGTCAGCAGAAAGCTCAGGTGGTTTCACGGCGTGCAGCTTCGCCCAGTCGGGATTGCCGGAAAACAATTCGGCCTCCCACCAGACTTCGCCAGCAGTCAGTGCCTCGCTTTCTGTATCGGATAGAGCGGGTAACGCTCGTTTGGCCCAGTTGTGAATTGGCTTGGTCAGAACCCGTGCGCGCAGGTCGGTCATGGTGGCCTCCTCATTCCCCTAACTCGGAATGGCACCCGGAGGTTCCCGAATGGATTGTTTTTGATGTGGTAATCATGGATGCGCAGGTCGGTCGCGTTGAAGATCGCTTTGGTTATTGCGATGAAAGCGCCGCAGATTCCCATTCTTCGCGATGCCGTTTCACGAGCAAAGCCGTCCCTCATGGAAAAATTCCCATGCAGGAGTTTGGAACCAAATTGCCCTGTTTCTGGTTGCCCTTCCATACATAGGAGGAACTATCATGAACACTTCAAGCAACAGCAGTCTCGTGTCTTCTTCTGACGTCAACGGCACCGAAGTTTATGGTCGGGACGGGTCAAAAATCGGCTCGGTTGATCATCTGATGATCGACAAGGAGTCAGGCAATATCGCTTACGCAGTCATGGGTTTTGGCGGCTTTCTCGGTGTTGGTGAAGAGCACCAGCCAGTGCCATGGGCCAAACTGAGCTATGACACCGACAAGAACGGCTTCGTCACGGACATCGTTGAGGCCGACGTGCAAGATGCGCCGGAGCGGCAGGACAACTGGTACAATGATCGCGATTGGGAACGTCGTGCGTATGAACATTACCACGTCGCCCCTTACTGGCTGTGATCATTTGCAAATGAAGCAATGCGGCGGCGAATTTCGCTGCCGCATACCCTTTTTTGCCAGTGCTCCACCAACCTTGCAGGAACCGAGATGCTAACCGAACAGGGGATAAAACTTGAGACCAACGACCGGGATTGGTGGACAACCCATCGCGGTGCATCGCCCGTTCTCGGCACCGCGATTCATAACGGCCACGAAGTGAATCCAGCACTTGAGGACCAGATGGCATTGCCGGAGTCTGACCGCCTGCGCGAGGAAGACCCATTTACCGAATATACCATCCGCGATTTGCCCAACCGCATTGCATTCCACCGATCACGATTTGCCGTTGACCTTAATCGCGCACGTGATGAAGCGGTCTACCTTTCGCCCGAACAATCCTGGGGGCTTGATGTCTGGGAGGACAAGCCGAGCGAAGAAATGGTCGAACAATCGCTAGAGATACACGACCATTATTACATCATGCTGAAGTCGATGCTGCGCGAGTTGGAAACACAGTATGGGCATTTTGTTGTGCTGGACATTCACAGCTACAACCACCGCCGTTGCGGACCCCGCGAACCAGCCAGCGACCCGCGTGCGATGCCCGAGATCAACATCGGCACTCATTCGATGGACCGCGATAAATGGGCGCATGTTGTCGACCCTTTCATGGACAAGCTGCGCGAGTTTGAATTTCGCGGGCACAAGATGGATGTGCGCGAAAATGTCGCCTTTAAAGGCAAGGGAGAGCAGACGCGGTTCATCCATGAGTCTTTCCCCAAGACCGGCTGTGCAATCGCCGTCGAATTCAAGAAATTCTTCATGGATGAATGGAGCGGAAAGCCGGATCTCGAAGCGTTGATCGCCATGCGCCTGATGATCCGGTCGACCTTGAAGCCACTTGAAGACATCATCAAGGCGATGTCATGAGTGCCATCCATCAAACCTCTGACACGGAAAAAGTCACCACAGCAATTGCAGACGGCAAATCGGTGCGCGAAACGCTGCGCTCGGGCGGGCGGGTGCATGTTGACCGGCCGCTTCCGTTCATCGTCGTCTATCAAGAGGTGACAGGCCTGCGAACGGCTGCCTATGACATCGTGACCTCAAATGCCTCCTATCTTGTTACGCCTGACGTGGCTCGCGATGTCGATGTGTTGAACCGGATTGGCGATACGATGCGCGAACGGTTCGGCGGGTTCCTGATCATCGCAGTTTGCGAATTCGAACAGGACCTCCTGTTGAATGACGACAGCCCATTTTTACCCAGTTTTGAAGTCGCGCTTGAAACCAGCCCAGAGCACGCCGCTAAAACGGTAATGGAAACGGTTGCCAGCGCGATTGAAAGCGTGGCTGTCAAGTATCGCTCCCCGGTGATTGCCAAGTCTGTTACGAAAGCCGGGGCGCGGGGGAATTACGAACGCGTTGATAAAGAGTTCGCGCTGCTGTCCCTTTGTTTCGCGCCGATTTACCGCCAACCGCATAGCGACGCCGCCTATCCGGACTTGCGCGAACGGGTGGTTGCCAACATCTTTGATGCATTGCTTCAGGGTGCGGGCGCATTTGCGCAAACCACAGGGTTTCCTGTGCCCTCGACGCACCGCGCACTCGGGCGGCGCACCTATCTCGATACCGTCAAGAAGTTGGACCGGCAGATAGACAATGTGAATGCGTCGTTTGATTTCTTGATGGCCGTCACCCCAATCAACACGTCTGCGGCCTGGGAAGACTTCAAGACGAATGAGCGCGCGCCGGAGCTTCTTTATCGTCCATTGAGTGTGGATGTGGATGCGCAGAAAAGGGCGCTGCATTCGGTAGCCTTTGAAAATCTTGAAGATCCGGTGCTGAACAGCCTCTACCGCGACAAACAACAGGAACTTGATCTGCAATTAGGTGCAATCGGCCTGCGCGACACGCAGAAGTTCAAAGAGGCGAGCAGACTGCTTTATAGATCGGTCGAAACGGGGCTATTACATTTGGCGCAGGATATTCTTGCACTGCCTCAGCCTGAAAGCAATTCAGCCAAAGACGAACGCATGCTGGATGGGCAGGTGGATTGTCACGCCGTAAAAGATGCCGCCTGTCAGATGATAGCCGATTATCACGCCAGATATGCTGGCTTTGATGCTGAAGTCGTTATTCGCGACGACCTGCCTGCGGGGCTGATGGTGTCCGGGCCCTGTCTGATGATATCGCGCACAACGCGGATGTCACGCAGCCGGGTACACGCGCTTCTGAGCCATGAAATAGGCGTCCATCTGATGACCTATTTCGCAGGCGAGGCGCAAGGCCTGCGGATATTTTGCACCGGCCTTGCGGGATATGAAGGCATTCAGGAAGGACTTGCGGTTTTTGCCGAATATCTCGCCGGTGGCTTGACGCAGAAGCGCATGCGCTTGCTTGCGGCTCGGGTGGTCGGCTGTGCGGCGATGCTGGACGGGGCAAGTTTTGTCGATACCTATCGGTTGCTGGCGCGCGAATACGGGTTTTCAGACAGCGTCGCATTCAACGTCACGGTCCGGCTTTATCGCGCGGGCGGGTTTGCCAAGGATGCAATTTATTTGCGCGGTATTTGCAATGTCCTTGATCATATCAGCGCCGGAAAGCCGCTTGATCCTTATTGGCTGGGCAAATTTTCCGAAGCCCAGTTTCCGATGATCGAAGAGCTGATCGCGCGCGGCTTGCTGAAAACCCCGCCGATCAAGCCGGCATTTCTAAGCGGTAAGGACGCGCAAGCGCGCCTTGCCGCTGCGCGTCGGGGGCTGTCGCCCGCCGAACTTGCTTCAGCATAAGGAATTTGTCATGCGTATCGCATTTTTCGTCAACTCTATCCAAGATGAACAGCCCCGTTTTACCACGACGGTTTTCGCACTCTCTGCGCTGGTTGCGGGGCATGAGATTTGTTACATCACGCCGGACGATTTTGTCCTGCGCGCCAACGATACATTGCACGCATCGGTGCTGACGCTGCCCGGCAAGTCCTTCCAAAAGGTTGAGACATTGCACAAGGCGCTGCAATCGGATGAAACGACGCGCAAAACCATCGACATCACTGAGATTGACGTTTTGATGCTGCGCAATGATCCGGCACAAGACGCCGAAAAACATCCCTGGGCAGCACAGGCCGGACCGATGTTCGGGCGCCTTGCGGCGGAGCGGGGCGTTTTGGTCGTCAACGACCCGGACGGGCTGGCGTTGGCGCAGAACAAGCTTTACCTGCAAGGCTTTCCCGAGGCGGCGCGCCCGGCATCGTTGATTTCAAAGAACCTCGAAGAAATCCGGGATTTTATTGACACGCAGCCGGATGGCGTCATCATCAAGCCGTTGCAGGGATCGGGTGGCAAGAACGTGTTCAAGATTGAGGGCCCCGACGATTCCAACATCAACCAGATTTTCGAGGCGGTCAGCGGAGAAGGCTACATGATTGCCCAGGGGTTTTTGCCCAAAGCCAAAGACGGTGACGTGCGTGTCTTTGTGATGAATGGCACGCCGCTGGAACTGGACGGGAAATATGCAGCTTTGCGCCGTGTCCCGGCAAAAGGCGATGTGCGCTCAAACATGCACGCCAAAGGGACTGCGGTGAAGGTCAAAATGACGAATGAGATCCGCGCCGTCGCGGAACTGGTGCGCCCGAAACTGATCCATGACGGGTTGTTTATGGTCGGGCTCGACATTGTTGGTGACAAGATTCTGGAGATCAACGTATTCACGCCCGGCGGGCTGTGGAGCATCTGCGACATGTACGCCACTGACTTTTCCGCAACGGTGATCAAGTCGCTCGAAAAGAAGCTCGAAATGCGCCATGGCAGCCAAGGGACCTTGTCAAATCATGAATTGGCGGTTCTCTGATGTGGGATGAATTGCTGAATGAATTCGCCTTGGCTCCCAGCTTGTCGATTGCCGTCGTCGTGTCACGCACACTGGCAACGGTGATTTTCTGCGGCCTGATTGGCCTTGAGCGCGAAACGGCACAGCGCCCCGCGGGGCTGCGCACACATATGTTGATTGGACTCGCCGCTTGTATATATTGCCTGCTCACTTTGGCTTTGTTGGCGCGCGGGGCAGAACTTGGCAATGCAGTCAGTATGGACCCGTTACGCATCATTGAGGCGGTGACAAGCGGTGTCGCTTTTCTTGCCGCTGGTCTCATTGTGTTTTCACAAGGCAAGGTGAGGGGCCTGACGACGGGTGCGAGCATGTGGGTCGCCGCCGCAATCGGCGTGGCCTGTGGACTTGGTGAATGGATCATTGCGGGAATAACCGTCGTTTTGGCGCTGATCATCATCGCCTTGGTGCGCAAGCTGGAAAAGCACGCGGGTACCTATGATGATTGAAGGGTCTGTATGCGCATATCCCCAAAACCCATGATTAAGGCTTTTGGCGGAACGCTTTAGGCGTCGACCGATGTCGACCATGAGGAAAACCATCCAATCCATCGTGCCGTGACAGCGCAAGCGCCGTCAGACATTTCAACGCGATTAGACAATTCAACACCAGTCTGCAGGACCCAGTCCGCACGATGTTGTTTTATCCTCCCCCAAAAACAACTTGGAACCGCGCACCACTGCAGCACGTTTATCCAGCAGCCCCCTTTTCTCAAAACATCTGTTCGGCGGGGCGTAACGCCGATCGGTGCCATTGGCATCGAAACGCTGGATTTAACATGGAGACCTCATATGACCCCCCTGACACCAACCTGGAAAAGCAAAAGCGCCGCCATCGCGGACCGTTGATCGGCATTAGCCTCGCTGTCGCGTTCGCGGTTGGTGCGTTCATCTACTGGATGACAGAAGTGGCGCACTATGCGCCCGGACCACAAGACTCGGATGAGCAATCCGCCCCAGCCGAAATACACGAGGGCACAGGCGATGCGCCCGCCAATACTCCAAGCGAAACCATTGAACCTAGCGACCCCGAAGTAGAGGTGGTGCAATAATTGGATTTCACGATGATCCACGAAGAAAAACGCCGGTCGCGCCACAGCTATGAAAGCCATTAAAAGCCCTCGGCCGACCATGGATTTGTGCGAAATGCCCTATCCTCTTTGGAAACAGTCAATTGGCCAATACCTCTGGCCTCCGGTTATTGGAGCGTCACATGATCACCGAACAATCTGTTCGAAATGCCTTTCTGGTCGATCTGTTCCTTCCCGGCACCGCCATGTTGGCGGGCGGCGGAATCGCATTCCTGTTTAGCTAAGATAACAACACCAAGGGAGCCTGAAATGACGGACGACCGTAAGAAATCGACAGTAGATGCGAGAACGTTACCTCGGATTGACGAAGATCTGTCCCGCACTGAAATCATGGATGTTCTGGCCGACGAAGGCTATCCGGCTGCCGGGCGAAAAGGATGGCTGAAAAGCGTTCTGACACGTCTGGCGAAGGAAGAACAGGAAAGCCCGAACAAAAAACGGGCAGAACTGGTGGCAGAAATCAAGGACGTACTGGACGAAAACGTCAGCGGTGATCCGAAAGCCAATGACACATTGTAAATCTGTGCGCAGCGGGCAATCAACCCGCACGACTGGACAACGCTATGCACACAATAGCACTATTCACGATTTTCTGGCTCAAGCCCTGCGGCCTCCTGAGAACGTAGAACAAGCTGTTTGGCTCCCAAAGGCCCGATCTAGCCGATAAGCAGAATGAGCCGATCCAACACGGCGATCCCCACGACGTATTTGGATCTTTAGCGTTCAAACGATGATCTCGCTCCGCCGTCTCATGCTCCGACTTCGGGCAAAGGATGGAGGCTACGAGTATAAAATTTCGCCAGACCACCATCCAGCCGGTTTTTGCCGCCGAGACGCCGAGAAATGAACGTCCGTTCGGAACTGACCGCCATCAAAAAGCGTTTGCCGTATATGGCATTCAGAAAATTTGGAGGTTGAGCCATGCGGACCGATGAGTTGGATAAACTTGAGACGAAAGACCGCCAGCCGGGACGCGAGGCGCAGATGAACCCGCCGCCTGAATACATGCCGCGCTATCCCGGTTCCGGGCGGTTGAAAGGAAAAGCCGCTATCATCACCGGCGGTGATTCCGGCATCGGGAGAGCCAGTGCGGTTCTATTTGCCCGCGAGGGGGCCGACGTCGCAATTGCCTATCTGGAAGAGAATGAAGATGCGCAAAAGACTGCCGAGCTGATCTGCACCGAAGGTGGCCGCGCCCTGCTCTTGCGTGGTGATGTCGGTGACAAATCGTTCTGCGAGAAGGCCGTTGCACAGACCATCGACAAATTCGGACGCCTCGATGTCTTGGTGAACAATGCGGGCGAACAACACGCACGCAAAGACGTTACCACTATTTCGGAGGAACAACTTTTCAAGACATTTCGAACCAACCTCGGCGGACAGTTTTTCATGGTGCAGGCAGCCTTGCCGCACCTAAAACGCGGCGCGTCGATCATCTGCACCACCTCCGTGACGGCCTATCGGGGGCAGGATTTGCTGGTCGATTACGCCTCCAGCAAGGGCGCGATCCTGTCGCTGGTGCGCGCGCTCTCCGGCAAGCTCGCGCCCGAGGGCATTCGGGTGAACGGCGTGGCCCCCGGCCCAATCTGGACACCGCTCATTCCGGCCAGCTTTCCACCCGACAAGGTCGCGGATTTCGGCAAGTCCTCACCGCTGGGTCGGCCCGGACAGCCCAACGAAGTCGCCCCCGCGATGCTGTTTCTGGCCTGCGATGATGCGTCTTACATGACCGGGCAAGTGCTGCATCCCAATGGCGGCGACCTGATCGGAGGATAACATGGCCCCGCGTGCCACATGGAAAGGCCAGCTACGCCTGTCGCTCGTCTCGATCCCGGTCGAGCTTTACTCGGCAACCAAAAGCGGCGCGAAAGTATCGTTCCGCCAGATTCACGCCCCCTCGGGAAAGCGTGTGCAATACCAGAAAACGGTCGAAGGCATTGGCCCAATTGACCGCGACGACATCGTCAAAGGTTATGAGGTTGGGGGCAACGAATACATCCTGCTCGACCCGGAAGAGATCGACGATATCAAGCTTGAGTCAAAGAAAACGCTCGAAATCGTGCAGTTCGTCGGCAGCTGCGAAATTCCGCCGCTCTATTTCGACCGGCCCTATTATCTCGTGCCCACCGATGAATTGGCACAAGATGCCTACCGCGTGGTGCGCGATGCGCTGCGCGCCGCCGAAAAGGTCGGGCTGGGCCAATTGGCGATGCGCGGCAAGGAATATCTCGTGGCGATCCGCCCCTGCGGTGACGGATTGCTGCTGGAGACGCTCCACTACGCCGCCGAGATCCGCGGTGCCGACCCGATGTTTTCGGGGATCGAAGACGCAGAGGCGGATGACGACCTGCTGGAAGTTGCCACATCGCTGATCGACCGCAAAACCGCGCCATTCGATGCTTCTGCTTTTTCCGACAGTTACGAAGCCGCGCTGCGCGACATGATCGAGGCCAAGCGCAAGGACAAGAAAACCCCGCGCACCCGCGCCAAAAAGGACAAGGACTCAGGCGGGGACAATGTGGTCGACCTGATGAGCGCCTTGAAGGCAAGCCTGAAGAAAACGGAAAGCGGCAAAAAGCCCAGGAAAAAGAAAAAGGCATCGTGATGTCCAAGAACCCCGACAGGCTGGCCGCCTATAACACGCGGCGCGATTTCGCCCAGACCGATGAGCCGACAGGCACACCCGGAGAGGCACGCGAGGACGACCTGAGCTTCGTTGTGCAGAAACACGACGCCTCGCGCCTGCATTACGATTTCCGGCTCGAATGGGATGGCGCGCTTCTCAGTTGGGCGGTGACGAAAGGGCCAAGCCCCGATCCCGGCGAAAAACGGCTCGCTGTGCGAACAGAGGATCATCCGCAGGACTATGGCAGTTTTGAGGGCACGATTCCCGCAGATCAATATGGCGGCGGCACCGTCATGCTATGGGATCGCGGCACATGGAGTCCGCAGGGCGACGTGGCCAAGGGGCTGAAATCTGGCAAGCTGAAATTCACCTTGCAAGGCGAACGGATGCAGGGTGGCTGGGCGCTGATCCGGATGCGTGGCGATGAGAAGCGCGAGAACTGGCTGCTGATCAAGGAGCGCGACGCCTATGCGAAGGATGATGCCGATGCGCTGACCGAGGGGCATGACCGCTCCGTCAAGTCCGGGCGCAGCATGGCAGGCATCGCCAAAAACAGAAAAGGGCGCAAAATACCCGACGAACGCCCGGCGCGCGGCAAGGTCCGCCCAAAATTCCGCAAGCCACAACTGGCCACACTGGTCGATCACGCCCCAGAGGGCGACGACTGGTTTCACGAAACGAAATTCGATGGCTATCGCTGTCTCGCAGCGTTGGGTAAGGGTGGAACACGTTTCTACACCCGCTCGGGCGAGGACTGGTCCGATAAGTTTGCCGCACTCGAAAATGCGTTTGGACCCCTGCCCTGCGACGCGGCGCTGATCGATGGTGAGGTCATGGCCAAGCAGATCAATGGCTCGGCGTTTTCGTCCCTGCAAAGGGCACTGTCCAAGGGTGATCCGCTGGTATTTTTCGCGTTCGATCTGCTTGCACTTGATGGCGACGACCTGTCAGATTTGCCGCAGATGGAACGGCGCGAAAGATTGGCCGATCTGTTGTCAGGCGTGCCCAAGGACGGCGCCCTGCGGATCAGCGAGCATGTGCGCGGTCATGGCCCCGAAGTCTTCGAAAAGGCGTGCGAGGCGGGCGCCGAGGGCATCATCAGCAAGCGCGCCAACGCCCCCTATCGCGGCACACGCACACGCGACTGGCGCAAGGTCAAATGCACACGCCGACAGGAATTTGTGATCGGCGGCTATTCGCCCTCGGACAAGGACCGCCCCTTTGCCTCGCTTTTGTTGGGCACATGGGAGGGGGATAATCTGCGCTATCGCGGACGGGTCGGCACGGGGTTCGATGCACAAGCGTTCGCGATCTTGGAAAAGGCGTTCACACCGCGCAAAACTTCGCCCTTTTCGGATGTGCCGCGAAACGTCGCGAACGCTGCGCACTGGCTGCGCGCCGAGTTGGTGGCAGAGGTCGATTTCACCGAATTCACCTCGGACGGTCATATTCGCCACGGCAGTTATCTGGGCCTGCGCGAGGACAAGAAAGCAAAGGAGATCACTATGGAAAAACCGCAAGGCGACACCGAAATCGCGGGCGTCAGAATTTCCAGCCCCGAGCGCGAGGTTTTCCCCGACGCGGGCTGCACCAAGCGCGATATCGCCCGTCATTATGACCGTGTCGGCGACCGGATGATCGCGGCGATGGGCCACCGCCCGTTGTCTCTGTTGCGCTGCCCCGACGGCATTTCCGACGATTGTTTTTTTCAGAAGCATCCGGGCAAAGGTTGGCCCGAAGAGTTGCAGCAGTTGGAGATCGAGGAAAAGGATGGCGAGACCGGGACGTATCTATATGCCACCCGCCCCGAGGCGCTGGTGGCCGCTGCACAGATGGGCACGATTGAATTCCATATCTGGGGCGCACGCACCGACCGGCTTGAGCGCCCCGACCGGATGGTGTTTGACCTCGACCCGGACGAAGGGCTGGATTGGGCGGACGTGCGCAGCGCCGCCTTCGATATGCGGGATCGGCTTGACGAACTGGGCTTGGCGTCCGTCCCGATGGTGACCGGCGGTAAGGGCGTGCATGTCTGCCTGCACCTGCGCCGCAGCCATAACTGGGAGGTGGTCGCAGGTTTTGCCAAGACGTTGGCACATCTCATGGCCGAGGCCGCGCCCGACCGCTATACCGCGACAATGTCGAAGGCGAAGCGCAAGGGCCGCATCTTCATCGACTGGCTCCGCAATGAACGCGGCCAGACCGCCATCGCCCCCTATTCCTTGCGCGCCCGCCCCGGCGCGCCGGTTGCCATGCCGGTGACTTGGGATGAATTGCAGCACCTCAAAAGCCCGAACGGCTTCGCCATAAGCGATATAGGCGCGCGGCTTGAAAAACCCTGCCCTTATCTAAAAGCCATGGACGATCTGCAATCATTGACCCAAGCGACCATCAACCAGCTAGAGGAATGGAGCCAGCAGCGATAGCCAAGAACGCCTGAACCAGCGACGCTCACAAGAAACTCCATCCCCGAGGTACAGTTCAGCGTGACGTCTCCCGATACATCTTATCGATGAAATTTGCGCTTCGGTTCCGCGCCGTTCGGCCTGCGCATTGGTTCGGCCTCGTTGGGATAGCCCCGATTTGTCCGCGGTGCATTAACGCAATTGAGCTGAGCCGACACTGCCGACCAGTGAAAATTTCCCAATGCCCCCGATAAACGGAACCGATTGTTACTTGGTCGCGTTAAACAAAGGGGAATAAGGAGCTCGGGATGTCAGGCCGGACCCATCGCTTCAGCACCGTGCCAAACATCAGGTTGCCGAAGGTGTGGTCTGTTGTGTGTCGGATATGTGTGATCGCGTTTTTCGCGCTCGTGACTATGGCTGCCGTCCCGGCGCAAGCGGCAGAAGGCCTGCAAAAACCGGGCACACATGGTCCGCTCAATTATCTGCAAAGCTTCGGCTCGCCCGGTCATGAGATCCGGCAGATCCTGCTGGCTCTGACCTGGCTTTCGTTTGCGGTGGTCGTCATCATCACGGCACTTGTGGTGATCGCAATCGTCCGGCGGGGAAGACGGGTCGAGGACATGAGCGCGGACACGGCGTCCGTAATCGGCGGGGATGACACAGGCGCTTTGCGCTGGATCTATGCCGGCCTTGTCGTCACCGTCGTCATCCTGCTTATCTTCATCACATGGACTGTCAGCATCATGGCCGCGACCCAGTCCCCGGCCACACGGGCGGTCGCGACCATCGACGTAACCGGGCATCAATGGTGGTGGCAGGTGGCCTACAAGGACGATAACGGCGCGACCCTCTTCGAGACAGCCAATGAAATCCGCATTCCGGTCGGCCAACCCGTCCGTTTTGTTCTGCGCTCGGCGGACGTCATTCATTCATTCTGGGTGCCGCTGCTGGGTGGCAAAACCGACATGATTCCGGGTCAAGAGAACGTGGCATGGCTGCGTGCCGACACAGCGGGCATCTATCGCGGGCAGTGCGTCGAATATTGCGGCCTGCAACACGCGCATATGGCTTTTGATCTGTTCGCCTTACCGCCGCAGGAATTCGATGCTTGGCTGGCACAGCAGACCAAGACGGCGCGCAATACGGCCGCGCCCCGCGCCCCTCAAGCACGGCGGCACCCATAGCTGCCTTCCAATCCAACTCCACCCCAGCGAGGTAATCGACGTGCCGCAGTTACCCGCCCAATATACGCAGGAACCGGAGATCGGGCCAATCACGCAGGAACTCCGTGCCAGCCTCGCCAAAACCTGGGAAGGCGAGACCGGCCTGCGCGGCTGGTTGGGCACTGTCGATCACAAAATTCTCGGCATTCGTTATATCATCACTGCCTTCGTCTTTCTGATCCTCGGCGGGCTTGAGGCGCTGGTGATGCGCATTCAACTTGCCGGTCCGGAGCAGACACTGCTGACGCCCGAGCAGTATAATGAGCTGTTCTCGATGCACGGCATCACAATGATCTTTCTCTACGCACTTCCGATCCTGTCTGGCTTCTCGATCTTTCTGTTTCCGCTGCTGCTCGGCACGCGCGACATGGCGTTTCCCCGGCTAAACGCCTTTTCCTACTGGGTCTTTCTGTTCTCCGGCCTTTTCATATACGCGAGTTTCCTCGCCGGGGCGGTGCCGAATGCTGGCTGGTTCAATTACCCGCCCTATTCGCTCAAGCAATATAATCCCGGCATGAACATCGATTTCTACGCGCTCGGAATGATCCTGCTCGGCATCTCGACCACCACCGGCTCAATCAACTTCCTGATCACCTTTCTGCGCCTGCGCGCGCCGGGCATGTCGCTCAACCGAACTCCGGTCATGCTATGGGGCACGACGACGATTTCGGTCGGTAATTTGCTTGCCGTGCCGGCGGTTAGCCTCGCATTCTTCCTGTTGTGGCTCGACCGGCAATACGGCACGCATTTCTACGGGGTTGAGGAAGGTGGCAAGCCGCTGCTCTGGCAGCATCTCTTCTGGCTCTATGCGCATCCGTGGGTTTACATTATCGTGCTCCCGGCGATGGGCATGGTCTCGGACATCCTGCCGGTCTTTTGTCGTCGACCGCTGGTCGGCTACAGCCTCGTCGTACTTGCCACAGTGACGACAATGATCCTCGGTTTCGGGGTCTGGGTGCATCACATGTTCGCCACCGGAATTCCGTTTCTGTCTCTGTCGTATTTCAGTGGCGCATCATTCATCATCACGATTCCAAGCGCCGTCTCGGTCTTTGCCTGGGTCGCGACCATCTGGGTTGGCCGTCCGGTCATCAAGACGCCGTTCCTCTACTCCGCCTCGTTCATCGTCATGTTCGTGATTGCTGGCGTGTCGGGCGTCATGACGGCCAGCGTCCCCGCCGATTTGCAATTGCACGATACCTACTTCGTCCTCGCGCATCTCCATTACACCATCGTCGGGATCAACCTGTTCGGTGTCCTTGCGGGGCTCTATTTCTGGTTCCCGAAGATGACCGGGCGCATGATGAACGAGCGTCTGGGCGTGATCGCCTTCTGGTTCGTCTTCTTTGGCTTCAACCTGACATTCCTGCCAATGCACTGGACCGGGTTGATGGGCATGCCGCGGCGCATCTACACCTATCCGGCGGGCACGGGCTGGGATTTGACGAACATGCTCACGACGGTCGGCAGCTTCGTCATGGCTTTCGGCATCCTCCTCGTGCTGATCAACGTCATGCAGGGCCGCTGGTTCGGCAAACGGGCCGGGCCAAACCCATGGGATGCGCCAACGCTGGAATGGTCGATGCCATCGCCACCGCCGGTTTACAACTTTGCCGTTCAGCCAATGGTGGCCAGTCGGCATCCACTCTGGGAGGATCGGCTTGGCGAGGGCACGGGGCGTACCGCGCTTGATCGCGGCCCGATGCTGGACAAGGGTAAGCAACAGCTGATCACAAGCATGTTTGATTCCGAACCGCTGCTGGTGTCGAAGGTGGCCTCAGACTCGCTCTGGCCGTTCTTCGCCACACTCACCATGACCGGATTCTTTGCGGCGCTTCTTTTCCACTGGCCATATGCGGCAGGCGTTCTCGGCGTGCTTACGCTGCTCTGCGGCTTTTTCTGGAACTGGCCGCACGCGCAGTTGGAGCAGGTTGCGGGGTCTCAGAATGCCTGAAACAACGCACGAAATCCCGGATGAACAACGGGATATCTCCTTTGGGCGCCTTCCGCTCGGCAGCACCGACGCACGCGGCAACGGCTGGTTCGGGATGGCGGCTCTGGTCGTGACCGAGGCCTGCCTTTTCGCCTATCTGCTGTTCAGCTACTACTACATGGCATTCCATTTCGGGCGGGACTGGCTGCCTGACGAATTGCCGGGATTCAAGTTTTCCGTTCCAATGACGGCCCTTCTCTTTACCAGCAGTGCGGTCGTCTGGATCGGCGAGCGCGGCATCCAGAAGGGGCGCAACTGGATCTGTGTCGCGGGCCTTTCCGGCGGTGCTCTGCTCGGCATCGCATTTGTCGCCCTTGAGGCCGTGGAATGGGCTGACAAGGACTTCACGCTTTCCACCGACTCCTACGCATCGCTCTACTTCACCGTCACCGGATTTCACATGGCGCATGTCGTGGGCGGCGTCCTGATGCTGCTGACCATGGCGCTCTGGGCGGCTCTCGGCAAATTCGACGCCCACCGCCGTGACCCAATCAGCATCGCCGCCTTCTACTGGCACTTCGTGGACGCGGTCTGGATCGCCGTGTTCACCACGATCTACGTGACACCCCACCTGTTTAACTGACGCGGAGTTTGTCGAATGACCGATCAAGACACGCACCCTCAGACGGGCATCGGACACCCCGCGCCGGGCCGTAACCACGTGGGCGACCTGCTGTTGATCTTTTCGTTCCTGCTGGTGCCTATCGTCTGGGCCATCCAGCTCGCCGCCATCAGCTCTCTCGCCGGAATGGCGTGCCTAGACCAGAGCAGAGCTTCCGTGGCCTTGACGTCACTCACTTGGGCAGGGCCTGCAATCCGGTGGATCAACATAAGCGCACTCATACTGGGAGCAATCGGAATCGGTCTATCGCTGCTCAACATGCGCCGATCGCATGAAGCTGCTGAGCCGCCGCCCGGCGGCCCAATCAGCGCCGGCGAAGGGCGGGTGCACTGGATGGCCTTTGGCGGCTTCTTCGTCGCGCTGGTCAGCATGATTTCGATCATTGCCAACTCCATCCCTATGTTCTGGGGCGCGCTGTGTCCGATCTGAACACCCAAGCCCCGCACGGCACGCCTCCCGTTCCGGCATGGCCTGCCCGCCTGCGTCGATTCTGGTCGGCGGGGGCCGCCGCTTGCCTGCTACTGGCGCTCTGGCTCGGCCCATTTCCGCGCATCGCCTCCGTGTCCTTCACCATGCACATGGTGTTGCACCTTGCGCTCGTGTTGGGAGTGGCACCGCTGGCCGTCGTCGCCCTGGTACGGACCGGCGCACTCCGACACGCGCATTTTGGCATCGGCGCGGCGCTGGCCTTCTCGGGAATCGAGATGCTGGTGGTCTGGTCCTGGCATACACCTGCGCTGCATCTGGCAGCAGCACTCAGCGGGCGCGCATTTGCTCTGCAACAGCTGAGCTTTCTGATCACCGGAATGCTGGTCTGGCTACCGGGGCTTGCCAATACAGGTCGGCGTGCCGCTGCCGCCGGCACCATCGCCATGCTCGGCAGCTTCATGCACATGACCATGCTCGGCGTCCTGCTGGCACTGACGCCAAGACAGATCTATGCATTGGGGATATGCGGCGGCGCTTTCGGGCTCGATGCCTTAACCGACCAGCGCCTTGGCGGGGTCCTGATGGCGCTTGGCGGTGGTCTTGGATATCTAACGGGCGCGCTGTTTTTTGCGTCCCGCCTGCTCGGCTTTGCCCCCGCGCCGCGCGATCCGATTGAAATAGAACGCAAGGAAATCTAATCCGGCAACGCGGCGGCAGCGTCGGATTTCGCCTGCGCCGCATCTTTTGCGCCTGCATCGTATGGCAACGAGGAATACCACGCGGCAAGCGCCTTGATCTGATGATCTGTCAGCCCCGTCGCTGAGACATGCATGACCTCGGCGAAGTCGCTGCCGCCAAGTGGGCGATCCCGATAGAGCCGCAGCCAAGCCTCGATAAACCGGCCTTCCTGCCCTGCAATCCGGGGATATTCAGCCCGCGGTTGCACGGAACCCTTGTCTTCGTGGCACGAATTGCAGCTGGGCACGAAGCGTGACGGATCGCCTTTGGCGGCAAGGCGCTCACCAAGCACTTTCAGGGTGGTATCATCGGGGGCATCCGCCGCTTCGCCCGCGGGCTTGCGCGCAGTCGCGTCGGGCCGCTTGTCGGCGTAATATGCGGCAAGTGCCGCGATCTGAGTGTCTGAAAGCGGGGCCGCGATTGGTTGCATGAACCCACTCGCCCGCTTGCCAGTCGCGTAACCCTCAAGCGTTGCAGTCAGGTATTCCTTCGATTGCCCGGCGATCTTCGGTGCCGTGCCGTCACGCCCCATCCCGTCCTCGCCGTGACAACGCGCACAGCTTTGCACGATCTTGTCCAGCCGGTTGTCGAGGCCACCAAAGCTCATCGCACCGCCGTCGACTCCTTTGGGATGCGCGTCGCCGTAAGCCAGATTGACGTAATCATGCGGCGCGAACTTGCCATAGTTCCGCAGGAACGCGACCATCGCCCAGACCTCATCCTCGCGGTTATCACCTGTCCAACCCGGCATGGCCGTATACCGGATGCCATTCCAGACAATCCAGTAGAGTTCCTTATCACTGAAGTTCGCCACGTCTTTGGATGCGAGGGTCGGCGGCGGCGGCTCCATCATCGTGACCAGCGGATTGCGATCCCGGCCGGGCGCGCCGTGACAGGCGGCGCAGCCGGTTTCGAAATAGCCTGCCCCGAGGCGGATCATCGCAGGATCAAAAAGGTCTGCATAGTCCGGCTTCTCGACCCAGAAAGACCAGTTACGCGCCCATTGCTTCATGTAAGTATGCAGAACCCAACCTATGCCGGGATATGCCCCGGTCCGCGCTGCAATGTTGATCGGTGCGGCAACGTAAAAGATGACCGCACCAAGGATCACGACGCCTGCAATCATGCTGAAGGAGAGGCCGCACAGCCACCGACGGATGCCGCCGCCACGCCCGGACTTATCTTGCGGCGGAGTCATTTCAAAGTCACCAGATAACCCACAATCGCGTTCGTTTCTGACACCGGCAGCATCCCGAACGACGGCATGCGCGCGCCCGGTTTCAACTCTTGGGTATGTCTGATCCAGTCTGCGAGATTTGCTCTGGTCATCGGGAGAAGGTTTGCGCCGATTGTTTCGCGCGAGGCGAGATGCGTCAGGTCTGGCCCGATTTTCCCCTGTGCCTCGGTGCCCGCAATCCGATGGCAGGCCCCGCACCCTGTCGATAAGAACAGATGAAGGCCATCCAAAGGCTCTGCCGCGTGGTTCAATTGTTGTGCAAGCGCGTCACTCAAAACTGCTGGCGAAACTGTCACGGCGACCACGAACAATGTTCGCATGCAAAGCTGTGTGAGTCTCGCCATGCTCATCAATCACCCGATCAGCTCAGCGCCATTCCGACGCGCTGCTGTAAAACGCCGGGACCGCGTAAAAGTTCCACTCAAAATGTCCGCCTTCTCTGCGGCATTCTCAGAGAGACACGGGCGGGAATTTCCGGCTGCGGTGCCGTGCCTCGACATATCGGCCACGGCCCAGTTCGCCCCAGATCATTGAGTTATCTCGAAAATCTTAGCGGACGACCACTCTTTCATCCCGGCGGCCCGTGCGACTGATCACGTAATCGGGGTCTCGGGTAGCGGAGCGCCGATCTTGCAAACCAGTCCCTCCGGTCTGAATTCCAAAGTGACGTCGCCTCCAAGTTCCTTTGCCAGCGCACGTTCGATCAGCTGCGAGCCAAAGCCACGTCGGCCAGGTGTTTCCACTTTCGGACCGTCCTTCTCGCTCCATAAAAGTGCAAGATGCGGCTTTAACGTCTGCTCGACCTCCCAGCTCAACTCGACCGATCCTTCGGGAACGGACAAAGCCCCGTATTTAATAGCATTTGTCGTTAGTTCGTGGAACGCCATGGCAAGCGTCACAGCCGTTTTCGGGTTAAGATGAACCATTGGCCCCGAAATCGTGAAAACATTCTTGTTATCATGAATCCCGAACACTCCTCGTGCGATATCCGCCAGAGCCGTCGTTTCCCAGTTTTGCGTTGTCAGAAGATCATGCGCCGCGGCCAGCGCCAACAAGCGGCCTTCGAAGGCGTCCCGCTCCTCAGCCGATGACCGAGTCCCCTTATAGGTCTGGCGGCTAAAACTCTGGACGATTGCGAGCATGTTCTTGACGCGATGATTGAGCTCGTTGACCAATAGTTTCAAATGCTCATTGGTCTGATGCTGCTGCGTAACGTCATGACCCTCGACAAAAATGCCGGTGACAACGTCTTGGGCATCCATGATTGGCTCATAGACGAAGTTCAAGAATACGTCCCTTAGCGGAGCGTCCTTGGATTGCTGAAGGCGCGCAGGCATGTTGTCAGCGACATAGGGCTTGCCGGTTTGGTAAACTTGATCGAGCAGGTCAATAAACCCCTGCCCTTTTACTTCCGGCAGCGCCTCTTCCACGCTTTTTCCGATGATATCGCGGTTTCCGACAAGCCGACAGTAAGACGCGTTAGCGAATTCGAAAACATGGTTCGGGCCTTGCAGTGTCGTGATAAATCCCGGTGCCTGTTCGAACAGCCGCCGCAGACGCGCAGATTCGTCTTTCAACGCATCACGCGCAGTGCGCCGAACCCGCGCCAGTTCGATAGTAGAGGCCACGCGGGCGAACAGTTCGCGGCTGGAAAACGGCTTGACCAGATAAGCGTCAGCGCCCGCGTTCAGACCTTCAATCTTCGCTTCTTCACCAGCACGGGCCGACAATGCGATGAACGGCAATTCGCGCGTCGCCTCATCCTCGCGCAGCCTTGCCAGCAAGCCGAGACCGTCAAGTCGGGGCATCATCAGGTCACAAAGCACGATATCGGGTGGATTCGACGCGATGATGTCAAGGGCAGCCAGCCCGTCCGGCGCGGTCCTGACATGGTAGCCCTGCCCCCGCAGCAAATGCAGCAGGTAATCGCGCATGTCGGCGTTGTCATCGACCACGAGAATGTGCCGGTCTGTCGTTCCCATCGTGTCGCGCGGCGCGTCATCGACCAGTTGGGCCACCTTTTCATCGGTGTCGTCTAAGGGCAGCCAGCGAAGCGCCTCGGCGACGAAACCGCTGGGGCGCTGACCTGTTGTCGCTGGCTCGGCGGGTGAACCGACCTGGTCAGCGGGCAGGTGATCCTTGCCCAGCGGGATGGTAATAGTGAATGCGGTGCCCTGCCCCACTTCGCTCTCAACCGCCATCGTGCCGCCGTGCAGCCTGACCAGTTCGTCGACAAGCGCCAGTCCGATACCGCTGCCTTCAATCGACCTTCCCATCACGCCTTCGACCCGATGAAAACGTTCGAACAATCGTGGCAGTTCGTGTTCAGGAATGCCGACCCCGGTATCGCGAACCGTCACCACGGCCGAGCGTCCGTCAGCTCCCTTGCCAATCTCGACCGTGATCGAGCCTTCGAGCGTGAACTTGAATGCGTTGGAGATGAGATTGAGAATAATGTTTTCCCACATGTTCCGATCGAGATAGACCTCTCCATCGGGTTCATGGGCATCCAGAAGAAGCTCAAGCCCCGCCTTCTCGGTCGCCGAACGGAAACTGGACACGAGGTAGGTTGTCAGCGGAACCAGTTTCGTTGGCTGAAACTCTGCAGATGCGCGCCCTGCCTCGATGCGCGAGAAATCCAGCAGGCTGTTTACCAGCCGCTTCAGGCGAAGTGCATTTCGATACACGGTTTCGATTTGCGCGGAAAAGCCGGTGTTGGTGCCGCTTCGCGACGCTTCGGCCATTGCATCCTCAAGCGGGCCAAGCATAAGCGTGAGCGGCGTGCGAAATTCGTGGCTGACATTGGAGAAGAACGCGGTCTTGGCGCGATCTATTTCAGCCAGCGCCTCTGAGCGCTTGCGCTCGACCGCCAAAACTTCGGCATCTGCTATGACTGTCGCCAAGCTGGAGGCACAAGCATCGAAATACGCGGAATATTCGTCATTCCACCGCAACCGTGGACCTGTTCCAGCCACCAGAATGCCGGCCGTCTCGGCAGAGCCGGGGGCAAAATAGGCCGACAAGTAAAATGCGTCACGGCTTCCGGCCACGGATCGCAAACGACGCCCTCGCTCAATGCGAGTGGAGTTGCAGGCATCCCGGCGCTTTGGGCCGACTCGAGCGCCGCCAGAATTGCCGCATCGGAAAGCTCCGAAGGGGCACAACGCCCGGCGACGGTCCAGTCACCATTTTCGGTCTCACGACATATTGCCGCGAACGGGCAATCGCCGGGCGACCGGGCGATGGCGTTCAGCGCGTGGCCGAATATCTCATCGCGGCTACCTTGCGCGTTGACTGCCGCAATATCCTTGACGACGCGCTGCCGACGCTCGCGCAGGACACGGTCCGTCGTCTCAAGCACCGTCACGAAAACCCCGCCGACCTGTCCAGACGCCAGCAAAACGGGGCTGTAGGAAAAAACGAAGAAACATTCCTCGGGAAAGCCATAGCGTTCGAGCGGCATCATCAGATCGGTGTATGTGGAGGGTTTGGCGTCCTCAAGCACCGAGCGGAACATCGGCCCGATCTGATCCCATATCTCGGCGAAGGTATCGACCGTACTCATGCCAAGCGCCGCAGGATGTTTGCTATCGCCCAGAATGGGACGATAGGCGTCGTTGTAAATCTGAGTGAAATCGGACCCCCACGCGATATACATAGGGTATCCCGAATTCAGCATGATGCCGACCGCCGTCTTCAGGCTTTGCGGCCATTGGTCGGGCGGACCGAGCGGCGTGTTCGACCAATCGAAAGCGCGGATTCGTGCCCCCATGTCGCCGCTGCCCGACGGAAGTCCCGCATCAGGCACTGGTACCTCCATCATTCTTTTTCTTCTCCCCCTCAATGGTTATTATTAGCCCTTTTTCACATATTCGGAACTTTCTTTATTTCATATTTGGAACTTAACACCGACGCGGGCGTTTGGTTTCGTGTTAATGTAACGAATAGAAAAATAGGGGGAGCGACAGTGAGCCAGAGCATCAGAGGTTCAAAGGTGCTGGTCGTCGAAGACGAAGTACTCATTTTCATGATGCTGGAGGATATGCTTTCAGATCTTGGAGCCACGGTGGCCGGGCATGCCACCGGCGTTGCAGAGGGCGTTTCACTGGTGGAGCGTGGCGGTTTCGACGTCGCCATTCTCGATCTGAACCTTAACGGAACAAAGGTCTTCCCGGTTGCCGAAGCATTGCAGACGCGCGGCCTGCCCTTCCTGTTCACAAGCGGTTATGGGTCGGCTGCGCTGGATGGTAGGTTTGCAGATCAGACATGCATCGATAAACCCTATCAAGTCGCAGATATTTCCCGAGCATTATCAAAAGCCTTGTCAGAAAAGGTTGATTCCCCCGAATCCTAACCTCGCTTCAAATCGCATCCGGCGCGTAACTTGCGGATTGATATGCCAATCTCAAAACGGGAAGCGTCGCAGGGCCGAAAGCAATTGACCCACAAGGTTTTTCCACTCCCCTGCCCGGCCTACATTTCCCATGTGATCTGACCACCGCAGAGCGTGAGCGCGGCTTTTGCCTGATCAAGTTCATCTATCGGGGTCGCTTCCAGATCGCGGTCCATGATAACGATATCCGCCACAAGACCGGGCACGATCCGGCCAAGGCGATGGTCGTCCTTGCCTGCGTATGCACCGCCCAGCGTGTAGCCATGCAACGCTTGCTGCAATGTCGAGGCATGGCCGGGGTGTCCGGCCTTCCAGGGCTGGCGCTCAACGGCGGCCTTCACGCCCCGCATCGGATTGAGGTCGGAAACCGGCCAATCTGATGCAAACGCGATCGCAACCCCCTCTTCGCGCAAATACGAAAGCGGGAACGACCACGGCCATCGCGCCTCTCCCACATGTGAAAGCCACGGCTCCAGCGGAAAATCCATTGCACCCGGCGGGTGCGGCGGCTGCATCGAGGCGACGACCCCCAATTCCCCGAACCGTGGCAGATCGTCAGGGTGCAGCACCTCGATATGTTCGATCCGGTGGCGCGAATCGCGCTTGCCGTTGGCCTTTTGCGCTGCCTCATAGCCATCAAGCACCCGGCGCACAGCGCCATCGCCAATCGCATGAACCGAGATTTGCAAGCCGCGCCTGTCGGCCTCCGTTGCGGCTTGGCAAAACCGTTCGGCGCAATGTAATGGCTCACCACGCCAACCGGGCCTGTCGGCATAATCCGCGACCATGACGGCGGTCGCGCTGTCGATCACGCCGTCCATGAACATCTTGACCCGTCCGGCACTGAGCCTGTCAGTGTTGAATTCCTCGGCCAATGCGCTGGCTTCTTCCAATGAAGAGACCGGCTTTTGCGGGGTCAGGTGAAACGGAATTTCAGTCCGGCACAACAGATCGCCATTGCTTTCAATCTCGCTCAACAAATCAAGTTGATAACGATTGCCATCCATATTGTGCAGGCTGGTGAAACCATGCGACGCGCAAAACGCCAGTCCCTCGCGCATGACCGCAATATCGTCCGCGCGTTCTGCGGCAGTCAGCGTCGCATCCGGCTCGACCCCGGCAAGCCCCAGATTTTCGCGCCCACCGGACGAACGCAGCGCCATGACAGGTTCGCTTGCCTCGTGTTCGCGCAATTCACCGGCGGCAAAACCATCTTCACCCATCACGATTTCATTGCCGGGACCAAGAGCGCGGCCATTGAAAATTCCGGCGCGTTTGAGCGCAATCGTATTGGCCCAGGCCGTATGATGGTCGCCTGCAAAAAGGATCAGCGGGCGATCGGCAAGGGCTTCGTCCAGCATCTGCCGTGTAGTTGCAATACTGTCGCCAAACAGGTTGTAGTCAGCGGCCTTGCAGATCAGAAGCGCTTCATCGGGGTTGGCGCGGGCATAAGCCTGCACCTTGTCGCGCAACGCGGGCAGGCCTTGAATGCCATCGAGATGCAATAGGCGCATCCCGAATGCACCCCCAAAAAGATGCAGGTGCGCTTCGACCATACCCGGCATCACCGTGGCCCCCTGCGCATCAATGCGCCGGGTTCCCGGACCGGCCAGATCGTGAATATCGGCGTTTGAGCCCACCGCCAAGATATGTCCGCCGGTAACGGCCACGGCTTCGGCATGCGGGTGATCGGCGTCCATCGTCAGAACCCGCCCGTTGAGGATGACAAGATCAGCTTTGGTCATTTATTGGGTCCGCCTTTTTGAGAGGTGAGGTTGCGGTGAAATCGTCATCAAAGAGCAGCGCAACCATGGCATCGACATCGCTGCGCACCTGCGTTTCATGTTCGCTCATCGGCATGTCGTCATCCTTGATGTATGCAAAATATCTGGCGGACCAGCGGTCATAGAACAGCCAGGCCAGAAAGCGCGTATCCGGGGTCTGGCCATTTCGCAGCACGATATCGTAGGCGCTCAGAAACCGGGCGAACAGGTTGTGCAACTCGGTGTCAGAATGGTCGAACCGCCTTTGAAAATCGGAGCCCGGCCGCCGGATGTTGGTCGCTTCGACATAGCGCCAGACGCGCTTTCCCGCGATTCGCATCGTGTTGTTGGCGCAATCGCACAGAAAATCCGCAAGCACGTCGGCAAAGTTGCAATTGGTTTTTCTGGGGCTTTTGAGGTGCCGGGTTCGTTCATCTTCAGTGCCCTCGAAGATCAGTGCGCTCAGAATATTTTCCTTTGAGCCGAAATAGTTGAACACGGTTGGCGGTGACACGTCGGCTTCGCTGGCGATGGTGGCCATGGTGGTCGCGTCAAACCCGTCGCGCGCGAAAAGCCGCCCCGCGCAGCGCAGGATTTCCTGCCTGCGGCGGGCTTTCTTCTTGCTTCGCAGACCTGGGGCTTCAGGGGCGGTTGCCGTGGGTTGATCAGATGTTTGTGCCAAGTATTCGTGCTCTCGCCAGAAATATTTTATCGCTATAAAATTTTTGTATTGACTAAATTAATTTGTCAAGGGTAGCTTTCTCATCAACAACCCGTTTCAGGACTCCAGCGCAGGAATGACATGATCCAGATTGAGAACGCCACCAAGATCTTCGGGGCGGGTGCTTCGGCCTTTACCGCCCTTCAGGACGTGAATGTGACGATCGAGGGCAATGAATTTTTCACCCTGCTCGGGCCGTCGGGTTGTGGCAAGACCACGCTCTTGCGCCTCATCGCCGGGTTCGAGCCGCCGTCGATGGGGGCCATCCTGCTTGACGGGAAGGATATTTCGCGGCTGCCGCCGAACCGGCGCCCGGTCAACACGGTGTTTCAGAATTATGCGCTGTTTCCGCATATGAGCGTGGCGCAGAACATTGCGTTCGGGCTGGAAATGCTGGGCAAGCCCAAGGCGGAAATCGGCAAAACCGTCGATGAAATGCTGCATCTGGTACAGATGGAGGCGCTGAAGGACCGGCGCACCAGTGAGCTTTCGGGCGGGCAGCAGCAGCGGGTTGCGCTGGCGCGGGCGCTGGCGCCGCATCCGCAGGTGTTGCTTCTGGATGAACCGCTCAGCGCGCTTGATCTGAAGCTGCGCAAGGAAATGCAGATCGAGTTGAAGCGGCTGCAAAGCGAAACCGGAATCACCTTTGTGTTCGTCACCCACGATCAGGAAGAGGCACTGACCATGTCGGACCGGATCGCGGTGATGAACGCCGGGCGGATCCTTCAGATCGGCAGTCCGCGCGAGATTTATGAACGCCCGGCTGAACGCTTTGTGGCGAATTTCATTGGTGAATCGAACTTTTTGGACGCGACGCTTTCGCAGGGCACAATCACCTTGGCTGCGGGCGGGGAGTTTCAGGTCAAGGTGCCTGATGGGGTTGCCGATGGGGCGGTTTCGGTGCTCGTGCGGCCCGAGCATGTCAGTGTACGCGCCGGACAACCCAGCACTGGTGAAATCGCCGCGACCGCCGAAACAGTTGTTTATTCCGGGCAGGCCACGACAAGCCATCTTCGGCTTGCCACCGGGGAGGCGTTCAGGGTTCTGATGCCGAACGGGCCGAGTGGCGGCGATTTGCCGGAGGGGTATGCCCGCGGCGATCACCTTCGCGCCCGGCGCCGTCACTGTGTTGAGGGACTGACGCGATGGTGAGCCTGCCGGACAAGTCCGCCGCGCCCTACGCCCCCGGAGAACTGGAGCGAGAGGCCGTCACAACAGACACCCGCAATCGCTGGTTGCTGGCCACGCCGGCGATGGTGATCATCATACTCGCCGCGGCCGGGCCGCTTTTGGTGATGGTTGTCTATTCATTCCTCACGCCGGGGGATTATGGCAACGTCAAATGGCAGTTTTCACTTGATGGCTGGACCTCGACCTTGGTTCAGCGCGACATTTTCGATGACACCTTAATGTGGGCGGATGCCAATCTGTCGATCTTCTGGCGCTCTTTCTCGCTTTCGATGATTACCACGGTGCTAACGCTGATTTTCGGCGTGCCAACTGCATGGTTCATCGCCACCCAGCCGCCGGGCAAGCGCGAATTCTGGCTGTTTCTGATGACCGTGCCTTTCTGGACCAATCTTCTGGTGCGCACGATCGCAATTCAGGAACTGATCCGCTCGGAAGGCGTGATCAACCTGATCCTGCTGAAACTGCACATCATCGACGCCCCCATCCAGATGATGTTCACCAATTTCGCCATCACCTTCGGCATGACTTATGTTTTCCTGCCGTTGATGGTGTTGCCGATCTATGCCGCCGTCGACAAGCTTGATTTCCGCCTGGTCGAAGCGGCGCACGACCTTTATGCGGGCCGCTGGACAGCCTTTCGCCGGGTTATCCTGCCGCTGATCAAGCCCGGCATCATCGCCGGGTCGATACTGGTCTTTATCCCCAGCCTCGGGGCTTACGTCACGCCGCGGGTGCTGGGCGGCGGCAAGAACCTGATGTTCGGCAACCTGATTGATCTGCAATTCGGAGCGGGCCGCAACTGGCCGCTGGGTGCTGCACTGTCGCTGATGTTGATGGCGGCCACGATCATCGCGCTGATGTGGTATGTCCGCATTACCTCAAAGGAGCAGGCCGATGGCTGAACCGAGCGCAACCAGCCCCCGCGCGCGCCGCCAGCGAGGATACTCCGTGCGCACACTTCCCGGCTTTGGCCTCATTGCCATATTGACCTTCGTGACGATTTACGCGCCGATCATGATCCTGGTGACGTTTTCGTTCAACGAGGGCACGTCGATGGCGCAGTGGCAGGGGTTCAGCCTGCATTGGTACAGAGAAGCCGCCGCCAACGAGATCGTGAAAGATGCTGCGTTGCGTTCGCTGATACTGGCAACCATCGCTGCAACAATTGCCACGGTGGTGGCGACGATGGCAGCACTTGCCACCACTCGGACGCGCAAGTTCACCGGGCAGACCATGATTTATACGCTGATCAACCAGCCGCTGATGGTACCCGAGATTGTCACCGCAGTTGCACTGCTGATCGTGTTTGCGTGGATCAAGGTGCAGACTGGTTATTCCGGGATGATTTATCTCATCGCCGCGCATACCGCGTTCTGCATTCCCTTCGCCTATCTGCCGATCCGGGCACGGCTTGAAACGATGGATACGTCGTTCGAGGCGGCGGCCAAGGATCTTTATGCGTCGCGCTGGATGACGTTCCGGCGGATCACGCTGCCGCTGATGTGGCCGGGAATTGTGGCCGGGCTGATGCTGGCTTTTGTCATTTCGCTTGATGACGTGGTGATCACCGAATTCGTCAAATCCGCAGGGCAGGACACGTTGCCGACCTACATGCTGGGTCAGCTTCGCCGCACCGTCACCCCGGAGGTCAACGCGATATCCACCGTGATCCTTATCGCCGGGGTGATTCTGGTGTCGCTGTTTTTCCGCCTGACCAATCAACAGGATTAGACTGGGAAATCCGGTCAGCAGAACCGGGAACAAAAAAACCGAACCACTGCCAACAAGGAGACAAGGAAATGAAGAAACTTCTGATTGCCGCCTCGGCGCTTGCCCTGACAGTCACGGGGGCCATGGCCCAAGAGCTCAATATCTATAACTGGGGTGATTACACCAATCCCGATTTGATCAAGAAATTCGAGGCCGAAACCGGCATCCATGTGACAGTCACCGATTTCGACAGCAACGACACCGCGCTGGCCAAGGTAAAGGCCGGCGGCCACGGCTATGATATCGTGGTGCCGTCGGCCTCCTATGTGCCGATCTGGGTGGGCGAAGGGCTGCTGGCGGAAACCCGGCCCGACCAGATGCCAAACTTCAAGAACGTCGATCCCCGCTGGATCAATGTCGATTGGGATCCGGGCCGTCACTATACCGTGCCATGGCAGTGGGGCACCACCGGCGTCGTGGTCAACACCAAGTATTACAAGGGCGATATCGACACCTCTGCCATCTTCATGGACCCGCCGGACGAGTTGAAAGGCAAGATCAACGTGGTGCCGGAAATGGGCGACGTGATGAGCCTTGCGATCATGTATTACGGTGGCACGCTTTGCACAGACGACAAGGTGCTTCTGAAAAAGGTGCGCGATGGGCTCGTCAAGGCGAAGGAAAGCTGGCTTGGCATGGATTACGGCAATATCGCGAAATTCGCATCCGAGGATCTGTTGGCCGGGGTCAACTGGAATGGGTCGACCTTCCGGATGCGGCTAGAGAACTCCAACATCGAATACGGCTATCCGAAAGAAGGGTATGTGTTGTGGATGGATTCCGTTGCCGTTCTGAAAGATGCCAAGAACTTGGAAGAGGCTAAGACCTTCCAGAACTTCATCATGGACCCGGAAAACGCCGCCATGATCTCGGCCTTTGCCCGCTATGCCAACGGCATAAAAGGGTCGGAGAAATACATGCCTGAAGACATGAAAACCGCGCGGGAAATCGTGATCCCCCAAGACCTTGTCGACAAGGGACATTTCATCCCGACCTGTTCCCCGGCGGTGCAGAAGCTCTACACCCGGATCTGGACCGACCTTCAGAAGTAAGTCACCCCCCAAAGGCCCCGGATACTTCGCCGGGGCCTTTCCTGACGCGTTTCAATGACCGTAAGCGCGGGGGCCGCGCATTGCGTGCAGGTGTTTTCGCCATCGCCAATCCAAGGACAAATACATGACCGATCTCCTCTACCTGACCGCGACAGAGGCGCTTGCGCGGTTTGCCGACAAGTCGCTTTCCCCGGTTGAACTTCTCGACGCGCAGATTGCACAGGCCGAGGCGAGCCATGAGATCGTCAACGCCTTTACCTTCACGCATTTCGAAGAAGCCCGCGATGCGGCCCGCGCCTCTGAAGCGCGCTGGGCCAAGGGCGCGCCGCGCGGCTGTCTTGACGGCTTGGCGGTGGCGATCAAGGACGAGAGCCATATTGCCGGTAAACCCACGTCATATGGCTCTTTGATCACCAAGGATTTCGTGCCCGAGGAAACTTCGGTGATGAACCAGCGGATTCTGGACGAAGGGGCCATTGTTCACGCCCGCACGGCAACACCGGAATTTTCCGTGGCGGGTTTCTGCTGGACCCGGCTCTGGGGGGTGACGCGCAACCCGTGGAACCCCGCTTTCACGCCGGGCGGGTCGTCCGGCGGGTCTGCCGCGTCTCTGGCCAGCGGCACATCGTCGCTTGCCACCGGGTCAGATATCGGCGGGTCGATCCGTATCCCGTCATCGTGCTGTGGCGTGGTGGGGTATAAACCGCCCTATGGCCGCAACCCTGACGATCCGCCATTCAACCTTGATTTCTATTGCCACACCGGGCCGTTGGCGCGTTCGGTCAAGGATGCGATCCTGCTGCAAAACGTCATGAGTGGACCAACGCCTCTCGATATCGCATCGCTTTATCCCAAGCTGACGCTGCCCACGCATTATCCCGATATCAAGGGCTGGCGGATCGCGCTGTCGATGGATCTCGGCAGCTACACGATCAGCGAAGAGGTGCAGCGCAACACGCGCGCCGCTGCCGATGTGTTCCGCTCTCTTGGGGCTTCGGTCGAGGAGGTCGATATTGGCTGGGGGCCGGAAGTGCCGGAAGCCTGCATGGCCTATCTCACCCATATTTTCGGCGGCTCGATTTCCGAGGAGCTCGAAGCGAACGCCGAGTTGATGACCACCTATTGCCGCGCCTTTGCCGAGAACTCGCTCAGCTCGACCGCACGTGATTTCGTGCGCACGCTGGAGGTCGCGGGCGACGCTTACAGGAAACTCGGGCCAATGCTGGCGGATTACGATTGTCTGATTTGCCCGACAACGGCGATCCCCGCCATCCCGGCCGAATTTGACCCGACCACGGACAAGCTTGAAATCGAAGGCGTTCCGGTGGCGCCGGAACTGGGCTGGCTGCTGACCACGCCATTCAACATGATGAGTCGCTGCCCGGTGATTTCCGTGCCCTCAGGGTTTGGCGCGACCGGCGTTCCCACCGGGTTGCAGATCGTCGCCCCCGCTTATCGCGACGAGGTCGCATTTCAGGCGGCGATGGCGTTTGAAACGGAAGTTGGCGGCTGGTTTCGCAGCGCGAAGAACCGGCCCTAAGACGGTCGCGCCGGCCGGCGCTTTCCTGCACGACATTCTGAATGGCTTCGCTGCGTTTGCAGCAGGCGCAGGAATCGTTCTTCGTCAAGAATCAGCAGAATCGAGGGGGCAATCAGCGGACCAAACCTGTTGCTCCAACGCCGGATGGTCTTGTACGAAACCTCGACGGTGGCGCTTATAGCCGATTTTCACTGTCTGAATCGACACCGCCAACGCCCTTGCTGCTCGCCAAAAGCGCCTGCCTCCCCTGCGCCTGTTTCGCAAGAAGCGTAGCGCCCGACCCGGTGATCCTGCGATTCACGCCCGAATTGAATATTGTTCCGCTTATTATCACGAGAAGATCGTATTTTCCTTATTTGCCGCGCCGTATAGCAATTCTAAAGGAAATCATTCTATAAAGATTGAATGTTTTTCAAAAGGCGGATGGCCGATGAACCACTACCCGATCTTTGCCGACCTGACAGACAAACGTGTGACCGTCGCGGGTGGCGGTGAGGTTGCGCTGGCCAAGCTGCGGCTGTTGCTGAAAACCCGCGCGACGCTCGAAGTGTTCAGCGCCTCCCCCGCCCCAACGCTCACGCAATGGGCTGCCGAGGGGCGGCTCACACTGATCCCGCGCGCGCTCGCTGCGGGCGACGTGCGCGGCGCGCTGCTGTTTTACGCCGCCAATGAAGCCGAGGGAGAGCGCCGCCGCACCGCCGAAATCGCCCGCGCCGAAGGCGCGCTGGTGAATATCGTCGATCAGCTTGACGACAGCGACTTCATCACCCCCGCCATCGTTGATCGTGCCCCACTCACCATCGCCATCGCCACCGAAGGCGCCGCACCGGTTCTCGCCCGCGCGCTCAAGGCGAAGTTCGAAGCCCTCCTGCCACAAAGCATCGGCCGCCTTGCGCAGATCGGCAAACGCTTCCGCTCCCGCGCGGCGGCTCTGCCCGCGGGCCGCGCCCAGCGCGATTTCTGGGCGGACTACTATTTCAACACCCGCTCCGACACCCCCGGTAACGAAGAGGCCGCGTTTGAGTCCCTGCTTGACGCGCATCTCGCGCGCACCCCGCGCCCCGGCCATGTCAGCTTCGTCGGCGCAGGCCCGGGTGATCCAGAGTTGCTCACCCTGAAGGCCCGCAAAGCGCTGGATACCGCCGATGTGGTGATCCACGACCGGCTGGTCTCTGCGCCGGTGCTTGAGCTTTGCCGCCGCGAAGCCGTCCTGATCGCCGCAGGCAAACAAGGTTTCGGCCCCTCCATCCGCCAGAGCGAGATCAACGCGCTGATGCTCCGCCATGCCAGAGAGGGCGCGCAGGTGGTGCGGCTCAAAGGCGGCGATCCAACGGTGTTCGGGCGGCTCGACGAAGAGATCGACGCGCTCGACGCGCAGGCCATCGGCTGGTCCATTATCCCCGGCATCACCGCCGCCTCCGCCAGCGTGGCAGCCCTTGGCCAAAGCCTGACCAAACGGGGCCGCAACCACGAGGTCCGCCTGATGACCGCGCACGACATGCAGGGCTTTGCCGAACAGGACTGGCGCGGGCTGGCCCGCCGGGGCGAGGTCACGGCGATCTACATGGGCAAGCGCGCCGCCCGGTTCATTCAGGGGCGCCTGCTGATGCACGGCGCCGATCCCTCAACCCCGGTCAGCATCGTGGAGAACGCCTCCCACCCCGAACAGCGGATCATCGCCTCCACGCTCGCCCAACTCGCCGCCGACATATCGCGCGCCCGCCTGTCCGGCCCCGCACTGACCCTCGTCGGCCTCGCCCCGCGCGCGGCGCAAGCAGTACAGCAAAAGGAGGTTGCCCTATGAAACCCCAAGTCGTGACCGCCAACGCACTGGTCGAAGGCGATGTCGTCTATCTCGACCATATGGGCCGCTGGGTGCGCAGGCTTGAGGACGCGCATGTTTTCACCGTTGAGGAAGACGCCAAAGCCGCGCTCGAAACGGCTCAGCGCCGCACCGGCGAAGTTGTCGACGTCTACCTCATCGTCGTCGCCCTCGACGCTGGCATACCCGGCCCCACCCATTTCCGCGAGGCCTTCCGCCGGCGCGGCCCGTCCAATCGCTTTCTTGGAAAACAAGCCGAACAGCAGGAGCGCCCCCATGTATCAGCACTCTGAATTCGACCGCGCCTTTCACGCCCGGCGCATCGCCCAGTTCCGCGCACAGATCACCCGCCGCCTTGCGGGTGAGCTGACCGAGGCCGAGTTCAAGCCGCTCCGTCTGATGAACGGCGTCTATCTTCAACTGCACGCCTACATGCTGCGGATCGCCATCCCCTATGGCACGCTCAACAGCGCACAGATGCACCGCTTCGCCGACGTGGCCGAGCGCTGGGACAAAGGTTACGGCCATTTCACCACCCGCCAGAATATTCAGTTCAACTGGCCCCGGCTCACCGATATCCCTGACATTCTCGAAGCGCTAAACGAGGTTGGCATTCACTCGATTCAGACCTCCGGCAACACCATCCGCAACGTCACCTCCGATCATTTCGCCGGTGCCGCGGCCGACGAAATCACCGACCCACGCCCGGTGGCCGAATTGATCCGGCAATGGAGCACCGACCACCCGGAGTTTCAGTTCATGCCGCGCAAGTTCAAGATCGCCGTCATCGCAAGCGCGACTGACCGCGCGGTCACCCGCTCGCATGATATCGGCCTGCGGATCGTCCAACAGGGCGGCGAAACCGGTTTCGAGGTCGCCGTCGGCGGCGGGCTTGGCCGCACGCCGATCCTGGCCAAGGTGCTCAATCCGTTCCTGCCACAGGCCGACCTGCTGCCCTATCTCGAAGCCATCGTTTCAGTCTGGAATCAGATCGGGCGGCGCGACAACAAACATAAGGCACGGATCAAAATCACCGTGCACGAGCTTGGCGTCGACGAAATCCGCCGCCGGGTCGACGCGCGCTTTGCGACTTACCGGCCGGGCTATTCCGGCGCCGATCAGGCCCGGCTCGAAACACTCCGCGCCGCCTTCGCCCCGCCCGCGTTCAAATCCGGCGACACAGCAGCTTACGAGGCCGCCCGCACAGCAGACCCGGTGTTTCGCGCCTGGGCCGATACCAACCTCGCGGCCCATAGACGCGCTGATCACGCCATCGTTTCGATCTCGCTCAAAGCGCATGGCAAAACCCCCGGCGACGCCAGTGCCGCGCAAATGCGCGTCATGGCAGACCTCGCCCGAGACTTCAGCCATGATGAACTGCGCATCTCGCATGAGCAGAACGTGATCCTGCCCCACGTTCACCGCGCCGATCTCCCGGCGTTGCACCGCAGGCTTGGCGAACATGGGCTGGCCACCGCGAATATCGGGCTGATCTCGGACATCATCGCTTGCCCCGGCATGGATTACTGTGCGCTCGCGACCGCCCGCTCGATCCCGATTGCACAGCAGATTGCCGAGCGGTTCAAAACGCTCAAACTCGAACACGATATCGGTCCGCTCAAGCTCAAGATCTCGGGCTGCATCAATGCCTGCGGCCATCATCATGTCGGCCATATCGGCATTCTCGGGCTGGATCGCGCCGGTGTCGAAAATTACCAGATCACCCTCGGCGGCGATCACACGCTTGACGCCACGCTCGGCACCCGCACCGGCCGCGGCTTTGCCGATGACGAAATCGTCCCCGCGGTCGAGCGCATCGTGCTGGCCTATCTCGGTCTGCGCGAAAGCCCCGACGAAACCTTCCTCGAAACCTATCGCCGCGTCGGCCTCGCCCCGTTCAAGGCCGCCCTTTACGAAGAGGTGAGCGCCCATGCCGCCGAATGATCTGTCACAGCGCGCCACATGTCTGAACACCCGGTTCGCCCGCGCGCAGGCGGTCGGCCTGCTGCACTCCGCGCTGATGGAAAAGCAGTTCGGCAAGGCGGCGCTGGTCTCAAGCTTCGGCACCGAAGCGGTTGTGCTGCTGCATATGGTTTCGCTGATCCGCCCCGATACGCCAGTGCTTTTCATCGACACCGAAATGCTTTTCCCCGAAACGCTGGATTATCAGCGCAGACTGAGCGCGCGGCTCGGCCTCACCGATGTGCGGCTACTGCGGGCCGACGCGCAGCAGCTCGCCGCCGCCGACCCGACCGGCACACTGCATCAGAGCGCGCCCGACACCTGCTGCGCTCTGCGCAAGACCGCCCCACTCCTCAAAGGGCTCAAAAGCTTCGATGCCTGGATCAGCGGGCGCAAGCGATTTCAGGGCGGCAAGCGCGAAGCGCTGGAATTGTTCGAACCCGAACCCGGCACCGGGCGGATCAAGCTCAACCCGCTGGCCAACTGGTCCAGCGCCGACATCACCGCCTATATCAGCACCAACAATCTACCGCCCCATCCACTGATCGCGCGCGGCTACGGCTCGGTCGGTTGCGCCCCCTGCACCGCACCCGGACAGGGGCGCAGTGGCCGCTGGCAAGGCAGCACCAAGACCGAATGCGGCATCCATTTCGACACGGGCCAAGCCCTCAGAACAGGAGCAAACACATGAGTGTCCTCATCCGCGACACCGGCTTCACCGCCGAAGACTGGCCACACGGCTTCACCCCGAGCCGCCGCGAGATCACCGGCGAAAACGGCGCCGGGCTCGACCTCCCTGGGGACATCGACCCGGCCGATCTGGTCGAGAGCCTGCACGGGTTGGGGATGATCCGCATCGCCTTTGCCAGCTTCGCCGATGGCCGAGGCTTCACACTGGCCCGCCAACTGCGCCTGATGGGCTACAAAGGCCGCCTGCGCGCCTCCGGCCCGCTGCTCGCCGATCAATACACCATGGCCCGGCGCTGCGGCTTCGACGAAGTCGAGATCAGCACCGACCACGCCAAACGCCAACCCGAACCCAGCTGGCTGTTCCGCGCAGATTGGCGCATCAACGACTATCAGGCCCAGATGCGCGGCGAGGGTATCGCCTCAGCTTAGGGCGCGATCACAGCCGCGCGCAGCGTCACTCAGAGAGGTAGGCGAGCTTGGCTCGGGGGTAGGATTCAATTCCCCAAGCGGGCTTCTCCTGTAAATATGCCGCCCCAGACGATCGCCGGTCTGTTTCATACCAACGAAAAGCTGCCTGACCGCCACATTTTGCCCACTCCCGCAGGCTTCTCATCCCGCATCGCGCAACGCGCTGCCTAAGTACTCCTCTTCGCCAGATGCTGCCAAAGCGTGCCCAACTCGCGTTCCATCCGTTCGGCGACATCTAACACAAAGCCATCGCCGTGCATCGGCCCGACCAATTGCACCCCAAGCGGCGTGGTGCCATCCAGATGTGTTGGCAAAGCAGCGGACGGCAGCCCCAAGACATTGATCGCAAGGAGGGGGATTGAGCCGGGACAATATCATCGAGTGCTGCCGGATCTTTGAAGTCCAAACCATTAAGAAAAGGCCGTTGCAGCGATGTCGGCAAGATCAGAACATCAACTTGTGTGAACATTTCTGCCCATGCACGTTGGCAAACGGCTCTCTTCTGCAATGCCTGCAGTAGGCCACGGACATCTGTCGGTTCGAAATGCCCAACAAAATCCTGATAATAACGCCACATTTCACTCGACCCGTTGCTTTCGATTGCTTGCCGAATAAGCGCCTCGGTTTCGGTGAACATCAGCGTTCCCCAAAGGGCAGGCAGCGTTTCAGCGAAAGGTGGTATGACTTCTCGCAATGTCGCTCCGCTGTCTTTCATCGCGGTGACAGCCGTGGCCATCGCGGTTTCAACGGCCGGGTCGATCTGCCCTCCGAATGGATTAACCGCATATCCCACCGTCAACGAACCATTTGCATCACGCTGCTGGCTGGCTTGATGCACCCAAAGCGGGTCCCGCAAATCCTCTTGTGCCATCGCCGTCAGCCCCGCGCGAACGTCGGCAATTGATCGTGCAATCGGCCCCTGCACTGCCATCAACTGGGTAATGGGGCCTCGCTCGATCCCCATCGACGATTGAGTCGGGTTCATTGACGGAACGCGCCCCAGTGAGGGCCGTATGGTCGCAACCCCGCAGCAGTAGGCGGGATACCGAAGCGAACCGCCGAGATCGTTACCATGCCCGATCGCGCCGATCCCAGCGGCCACCGCCGCCGCAGCAGCACCGCTCGAACCACCGGGGGTCAGTGTCTTGTCCCAAGGGTTGTGCGTGACGCCGTGAAGCGGGTTCGACGTAAACCAACGTAACGAGAATTCCGGCGTGTTGTTACGCCCGACGATCACTGCACCGGCTCGTCTAAGGTTGGCCACGAGAGGAGAATCCTCGGTCGCAATGGCGTCCGCGTTGGCTGGAATCCCGTTGGAATTCGGATAGCCCTTTTGATCCACGTTGATCTTGGTCGTAACTGGCACACCCCAAAGTGGTCCTGCATCATCGGGGCGGCCCTGCTCATCTAGCGCCTTCGCGACCTCCAGTGCCTCTTCAACCGGTGTGGTGATGGCGTTGATCTCCGGGTTTACCGCCGTGATCCGGTCCAATTGTGCCTCGGTGAGTTCCAACACGGAAACATCGCCGCGCTGCAACCGATCTGCAGTCTCTGCGATTGTCCAATAATGCATTTCAGTCATATTATGCCTCCCTGCTAAATAGAGTCGTTCAAGCTCTCAACGGCAGCACACGCTGCGTCCTAGAATTCCAATGGCCGCTCCTGTCTCCGGAAGCGTCATTCTTAAGGCTATGCACGGTCGCACGGGCCGACTTGGGCATAGGCGCGGCTAATATTGCGTAGGGTCGCGACATCATCATCGAACCCTCTCTACCGCTGGAGTTCCTGTTTCATCGGACCGTCGCTCGGCGATAGATGGTATGTTCTGAGGTATAGAACTGGACCGTCGAAGCGCCATTTGATCCGCCAACCCCAAGCGCAGATTGCTTGACGCCGACGAACGGCAGGTGGTTTTCGGGAAAACTTCCTACGTTGATATGCAACATGCCGCTCTCGCTCCGAGCAGCGAAAGCGTCGATCACCTCGGCGCGTTCCGAGAACAGGCATGACGCCAGCCCAAACGCGACACCATTGGCAATGTCCAGCGCGTCGTCGATATCGACATAGCTCAGCACCGACAGGACCGGCCCGAATACCTCAGCACGAGCCACTTCCATGTCACGGGTCACGTCCGTCAAAAGCGTCGGACCATAATAATAACCGCCGTCTCCCTCTACCGGCCCGCCCGTGACAACGCGCACGCCGGCGGCTTCTGCGCGCTCGACAAAACCGGCCACGTTGCGCAATTGCTGCTCACTGGAAAGCGGACCGATTTGTGATGCAGGATCAGCACCTTCGCCCAACACCAGTTTCGCGATGCGCGCTTCTAGCGCGTCGGTCAGCGCCTCCGCGAGGTCAGTCTGGACGATCACACGGCTAACGGCGTTGCATCGCTGACCGCTGACAGCAAAAGCCGACTTCACGATCTCGTCCGCCACTGCGCCCAAGTCCGACGCATCATTCACGATCGCCGGATTCTTGCCGCCCAGCTCCAGATTAACCTCGACCAAGCGCGAAGCCGCGGCAAGTGCCACCTCTTTGCCGACACCAACCGAGCCGGTAAAGCTGATCGCATCAATCCCCTCATGCTCGCTTAGCGCCCCGCCTAGGCGACCAGAGCCAACGACAACCTGCAACAGCCCGTCGGGTAGAATGCCCTTGGCAATCTCCTGCATCAATACGCAAGCTCCCGGCGAAATGCTGGCTGGCTTGAGAATGATGGCATTGCCATAGACCAATGCAGGGAATGTCTTGCGCGTCGGCGTGCTGAACGGGAAATTCCACGGATTGATCCCCAAAACAACGCCACGTGGCCGGCGCGTTGTATAGGCGGTGACCCCCGGTATCTGCGAAGGAAGAACCTCACCGATCGGATTCCCGGCGCGGGCAGTTGTCATGCGCCCTTCCCCGATACCCTTTGCCACTTCACCCCGGCTTTCTCCAATCAGCTTACCCATCTCGGAAGTGATCGAGGCCGCAATCTCCTCGCTGCGTGCCGCAAGCGCATCCAGATAGGCGTTCAAGATGGTGCCCCGTTCCGGCTGTGGAACCTGACCCCATTCCAATTGCGCCTTTTGTGCCTTGGCAATGATCGCGCCGATATCGCTCGGGTCGGTTTCGGAATAGCTCGCCACCTTCTGAGACGGGTGCGCCGGGTTGAATATGTCAATTTTCATAGGAACTTCCCCTGGATTTCCTTCAAAAAAATCGGCCGAAATCAATTGAAGTCAGGAAACAACACGCCGATCAGGTTGACCTGAAGCGTTGCCGCCAAACTTGCGGTTTCGGCCACGGCATCCGAAAGTCGCGCCGTTTTGCCCACACTAAGCGACCTCGCGCAGCGCGCTGCGGATGATTGCGACCAGTTCATCAATTTGCTCAGGGCTGATGATCAGTGGTGGAGACAACGCAATGCTATCCCCGACCGGGCGCACCAAAGCGCCATTCGCCCAACAGATATTCTGCACCTCAAACGCACGTTGCCCCGGCGAACCGTCGCGGCTTTGAAGTTCGACGGCCCCCATCAATCCAATGTTTCTGACATCCGTGACAAACGGTTCGGCCCGCAACTCGTGTAATGCATCTTCCCAATACTCGGCCAAATCATCGGCCCGCGTTAACAGGTTATCGCGCATGTAGATGTCCAGCGTCGCAAGTCCCGCCGCGCAAGCGACAGGGTGTCCTGAGTAGGTATATCCGTGAAACAACTCGACCTCGGATTCAGGACCAGACATTAGCCCGTTATAGACATCGTCATGCGCAAAAACTGCGCCCATCGGCACGACACCGTTGGTGATTGCTTTCGCTGTGCAAATCAGGTCCGGAGTGATGCCGAAACGGTTGGCCGCGAATGGTGCCCCCAACCGGCCAAAGGCGGTAATGACCTCATCGAAGATCAGCAATATCCCATACTTTCGCGTAATCTCGCGAAGGCGCTCCAGATAGCCAACAGGCGGTGGCAAAACGCCTGTTGCGCCTGACACGGGTTCGACGATCACCGCTGCAATCGTCTCGGCGCCGTGAAGCGCCACCAGGCGTTCCAAATCATCGGCAAGATGCGCACCCCACGCAGGCTGACCCCTGGAAAACCGACTATTTTCGGGGGAATAAGTGGAGATCAAATGGTCGACCCCCGGCAGCATTGCCCCGAATTGGCGCCGGTTATTGACCATCCCACTGACCGAGATTCCTCCAAAGCCAACCCCATGATAGGCTCTTTCACGACCGATGAAACGCGTCCGCGCGCCCTCACCGTTGGCCTGATGATAGGCGAGAGCAATTTTGAGCGCGGTATCAACCGATTCCGAGCCGGAATTGGTGAAAAACACATGATCCAATCCGGCCGGGGAAATCCGTTTGAGGCGTTCGGCAAACTCAAAGACCTTGGGATGCCCCAAATTGAAGCTTGGGGCAAAATCCAGTTCGATAAGCTGGTGTCTTACTGCTTCAGCGATTTCGGGATTTCCGTGGCCCGCATTGCAACACCACAAACCCGCAAACCCGTCAATTATTTGACGCCCGTCCTCACAGGTATAATGCATACCCTTTGCGCCGACAAACAACCGTGGTTGCGATTTGAACTGACGGTTTGGCGTGAATGGCATCCAATAGGATTCCAGATCCAGCTGGTTGCGATGGCCACTCACGGTCGTTTCATTATTAAGCATTTTTCTCTCCAGATTCATCAGCCCCGTGTCGCGGCAGTGTCATGCCCAAAGACGTATATCGGACTTGTCCAAGCCCGAGTGCCGTCTTCTTGGGTAAGCCGAACGAAAATCGGATTATCCCCTGTTGGCTTCAGCTTTATTTTGCGGCGAAACGCCAGATTGCATGCGGCGTTTTCGTCGGGCAGGCGGAAAATCCGGACTGAACGAGGAAGCTCTCCCGAGACATCGAACACCGTATCTTCCAAGCCAATATCGGAAACCTTCAGTTTTTCATCGACAAGCGGGCATTTCAGCCTGAATTCACCTGAGTTTTCGTCCGCCAAGCGAAGATCGATTCCACCGCAGTTGCCTGTCGTAAGGGCTTCCCAATTCACAGCATTGCCATCGCATTCCAGGCGCTTATCTGGATTAAAGAAATTGATTGGGTCCACAGCCAAAATTTCGTTTCCATCAACGACAGCTGTGCCATCCCATATCACTTCCCTGAAGCGGCCTCGGTATTCCGCGCCTTCCCAAACGACCCGAATTCGCTTCCCCAATTCCCGCTCTGAAAACGGGCGGACCGTTTCCACCAAATCCAGACCGTTGAAAATGTCGACGCGTTCAATAGGGCTGGTGGTTTCCAAATTGACCGACAGGTCCATCTCCCCGTTCGGGCAATGCACGATGTCTCCCATCATCGCCGTTTGTGCCGTTTGCCCCTCGGAATGAGAGAAAATTGCAGGATCATCATTGTAAACCGTAACCGGCTCACTGAACCGCGCCGATAGGTCAATAATCATCCGGCCGTTCAACCCGCCGGTCGTCCCATAGTGGTGGCGTTTCCGCATACAATCGAGAAGAGTTTCACGATCCAGTTTATCCATCAAGAAACAGGTCAACCCGCCAATCGCTCCGAATTTACCCGCCCCCGGATAGCTGGCGCCCGGCCGCCCCTTATGGCCGTCGGAATTGGCCACAACACCAACACGGTATCCAAACTTGAATGCATCGTGCAGAAGCCATTCAAAACTGCCCCAAGACGAATGAACCTCGACGGATTTTTCAAATCTTCCGTCATGCGCCACACCAATATCGGCATAGCGCCCACCGCAATGCGCATACATAACGACGTCAGCTTCATCGTCCCTTGCAAAAGCCTCAAACAAGTCTGCGGTGGTCAATGCATCGGTGCCGTCTAAATCTCCGCCTTCAATCAATGCGTGCGAGGAGCGGCGAATTTTGCGGCCTTCTGAGGGGAAATACACATTCCGGTCTCCGCCAAGCGAGGTATTGCCAGACCACTCATAGCCGGGCAAAGCTACAAATGACCCCGGCTCATCATGCTCGGCAGTCAAACGATTTAACTCCGTCCAGAATTCATCTGTGATTTGGAAATCATTGCCTTGATGGCCACAAGCATCCACAAAAGCCAATTGACGGGCGAAGCTGAAATATTCATCTGCCGATCCGGTCCCGATTGTCTCTTCACTCTGACCATGAAGATCAGCCCAGAAATGGACCTGCTCTGTCTCTTCGATGATCAGCGGGTTGGACGTTGCCGCAATCGTTCCGTCTGACCGCCGTAGGCAAACCCTAGTCCGACAAGGCTTGGCAATCCTAAGACCCGGTAGTTCGAACGCACGCTGCCCCGGCACAAGAGAGATTTTTCCGGAAGCCCGTCGATGGCACTTTCTGTTTCGATTTCGAACGTTTCATCGCATTTATCGGATGGATTTCCCCACTTATCCTCGCCTTTTATTTGCAACTTGAAGGTTTCATCGGGTTTCCGGCGGGTAGGCAAGACCGCTACGTAGCGGGTGGGAGGGCCGGGTACGATGGAAATCGTTGGTTGGACTGAAAGTGGTTGAAAGTTGAATGTCGCAACAGGATCGACAAGGACACGAAATTCGAAGCTGTCCTCACAAAAGGTCTGCAACCGCATTCCCGGCCCGCCATGCTCCGTCACTCCGAACCGGATGGTGATCTTGTCACCTTCGCTCAGGTATCCTTTGACGACCTTGATCCAAAGCGTCCGGTCCCACGGGCGTACATTGGCTTTCGGGTCCCACCGCAATTGCAATACTGAGCCGTTGGACGACTCCACCGTACAGTAATTGGACCCTTTGGGATCATCAAATTGCGGCGCGCTTTGGTCTGAGGCAAACCGAAAGCAGATACGTAAACTGCCTGAGTCATCGATACCTAGCGGCCCCGCAACATATGTCAGAGTAAACGACGCATATGCGCCTGCTTCAAAATCTCCTTTAGGGGATATTTCCGCTGAACCCAGCTGGTTGGCAGGGATAGCATCACGAATAACCCCACTATTTATCTCGGCCCAAGGTCTTTCTACGGTCTTCTTGTTCATCTCAGTTTCTTTCCATCTCTGTGACATCCAAGCCAGTTATTGAACGTACTAACCCATCCGATCCCAAAGCTCCTTCAAGATCAATCCGGCTGAACGTTCTATGGCTTCGGCGGCATCCAGTGCCAAATCTTCCCGATAACGCGAAGATATCAGTTGAACCCCTATCGGATGTCCCTTGGTCGTTCCTACCGGCACGGCCACAGAAGGCAGACCAAGATAGTTTATTGGGCCGACAAAATACATATTCTCATAGAACATTTCTTTGACAGTGCTGGGGCCATGCGCGTCTTCCGTGGGTCCGAACGTCCCGTGCAAGAGCATCGGCGTAAGGATGACAGGATATGTTTCGAGCAACTCCATCCATCTGCGCAAGTGATACGTCCGGTTGCCAAGTGCCGTTGCATACCCATGATGGTCTAAAGGCTCGGCTATTTGTAAATGAGCATCCAACACACTTAAAAAATCTTCTGACCCTTCACTGCGCATCGCTTCTTCTTGCATCAGCCGGAGCTCAGTCAGCAGGATGTTGTTCCAGATGTACGATATTTCCGGCAAATCCGGCAGCTCGACTTCTTCAAGTTCATAACCTTCATCTAACAAATACCGCTGCGCTAAACGGTATTGCGCCATGACCGCTGGATTTGGGACCAACCCGGCTGGAACTTTTGCAACGGCGACACGGATCGGGGATTTAGGTCTATTCATTTCAAGCGGGGCAGGCACCCACCACGGATCGCGTGAATCCGGGCGCGCCATGACTGACAATGCTAGCCGGGTATCTTCAACTGAACGCGCCAACGGCCCCTGGGTGGCAAAAAGCTGATGCGCAATTCCCCGTTCAGCCGGGGCAGTTTCCTTATAATTTGGCACCCGGCCCGCCGTTGGCCGGATCGAGACGACGCCGTTGCAATACGCCGGAACGCGCAAGGATCCGCCCAAGTCATTCCCGTGAGCAATGACACCGACACCAGCAGCAAGCGACGCCGCGGCCCCCCCGAGGAACCTCCACAGGATATCGCGTGATCCCAAGGGTTTAACGTCAGCCCATACATCCGGGAGTCCGTGCATATACGAAGAGAGTATTCTGGAGTGGCCGTTGTGCAGATTGGAATCGCACCGGCATTTTTCAGATTTCGCACAATCGGGGCATCCGACGGCGCTGTCACGTTGCTAGCGGAATCCACACCATTTGTACTGATATGACCTTTGATATCCACGTTGTCTTTTATTGTAACGGGCAGACCGTGGAGGACATCCAGCTCGTCGCCACGGGCCAGCGCGGAATCCGCCTCTCGGGCTTGCAGGACCGCCTCGTCCCCAAAGTCGGCAACCACTGCATTCAACACAGGATTCACATTTCTCATCCGCTCAACATGAGCAGTGATCACCTCTTCGCATGACACTGTCTTGTTGCGGATCGCTGTGGCCGTTCTCACTGCGCTCCATTGCCATATATCATCAGTCATAAGAGTCCCCATTTTGCATTCAATAGAGCAGAGCAAGTGAAAGCAGCGGCACGTATGTAATCACCGCCAATCCGAGTAGCATGATCGCAATGAATGGCAGAACACCCAGCGCAATATCGACGAAGTCTTCCTTGAACGCAGTCATCGCAACGAAAAGATTTATCCCGATCGGCGGCGTTAGCAGCCCGATCTCAAGGTTGACAGTCATGATGACTCCAAGGTGAACCGGATCGACGCCGTAGGCGCGACCGAGAACCAGCAGAATCGGGGCCAGGATCAAAATGGCCGACACCATGTCCATGAAACAGCCGACAATCAGCAACAGAATGTTGATACACAACAGGAACATAAAGGTATTGGTTACGAACCCGTCGATAAGTGCGATCAACTGTTGCGGAACCTGGTGGGTTGTCAGAAGCAGGTTGATGCTTTGGGAAATAGCAACCAGCGGGAAAAGTGTTCCCATCACGATAGCTGTTTCAATCATGGTATTCTTGATGATGCCAAGCGTCATTTCACGATAAATGAACGTCTCGACCAAAATCGCATACCCGAGCGCGACAGCGGCAGATTCTGTAGGAGAAAAATAGCCTGAATATATACCGCCCAACAATATGACCGGCATCATCAGCGCCCAAATGCCGTCTTTCAAAGACGCCCAAAGCACCGTGCCCGAGAACGTTCCGCGTGGCAGGTGTCGCGTTACGAAAAGCGAGTAACCCGAAAGCAAGAACATGAGCAGCAGACCGGGAAAAATCCCCGCTGTGAACAGATCAATAATGGAGGTCTCTGTCACAATTCCGTAAAGGATCATTGGGATCGACGGAGGGATAATCACTCCCAAGGTGCCACCAGCAGATAACGCGCCCAGCGAAAACCTTCTGCCAAAGCCTTGCTCGACCAGCACCGGATAGGCGATTGATCCCACCGCAATCAGCGTTACCGCCGATGAGCCCGAAATCGCCGCAAACACCGCACATGAAAGAATTGTCGCAACGACCATGCCGCCCGGCATCGGGGCCGTTAAGGCCCGCATCACATCAATCAACCGAGAAGCGATCTTCCCGTGGCCCATAATGCTCCCACAAAGGAGAAACAGGGGCAGCGACAACAGAATTTCCTTGTCAAGCGAGATCCACATATCCTCGATGACATAGCTGAGTTCAGCGTCACCCCAGACGATGTGAACATAACCAGCGAGAAACAACAAAATCGCCGCCAGATTAACTCGCACTGCTAAGAGAGCAATCAGCGTCAGGAACAGTATTGACCCTGCAATCATTGCCCTGATCCTAGCTGGGGTTCTTTGTCTGGCGCGATAAAAAACAGAAGGTATCGAAGCGCAGCCGAAAAACAGCCGTAGGGGATTGCCAGTTGCAATATCCACAGCGGAAAGTTGATCGCCCGCGCCATATCTTGATACGCGTAAGCCTGCTCGACAAACGATACGCCATAGACCCCGAACGTTGCGAAGATGAGAAACATAATGAAATTCCCAACCCGTTGGGCCGTTTGCGCGTGACGTTCCGGAATAAGGCCATCAGCGAATTGCGGGCGTAGATGCCGCCCGGTCGCTGACGCCAAAGCCATCCCGAGAAAGCCGGTAATAATCATCAGATAAACCGACTCGCGCTGTGCTCCCTGCAACGAACTGCCAACCAGCTCGCGCAGGCTTACATCTGTTAGGATCAAGGTGACGATCACGACATAGAATATGACAGCGAGCGTCACCTCGATCCTATACAATGCCTTCAGGATCCCGGAAATCATCAGGCCAACTCAGTTTTCGCAGGCCGCTTTGGCCTTGATCAGGTCAGGCCAGATGGATTGAGGCCGCTCACCCAGTTCGTTCACGAAGTTTGGCCAGTTTGGTTCCACCTTGGCCTTCCACGCGGCGTATTGCGCGTCGGTCAGCTCATGCACGTTGCCGGACTTGTCATTATATTTCGCGAGCACCTCTTCGGTGAGTTTGCGCATGGAGTCGCGGTGTGCCTGAAGATCGGGAAGACCTTGCTCCAGAACCGCCTGCTGCTCTGCGGATAGCTTATCCCAGACTCCCTGGTTGATCAGAATCGCCCCAGCCTGATGCAGATGCCGGGTCCGGATGTAGTGAGGGGCAACCTTGTCCAAGCCGAACGCAAAATACGAGATTGCAGCAGTTTCACCCGATTTTATCAGGTTCGTTTGCAGCGCCGAAGGCATCTCCATATAGGGGATTTCCGAAACATTGGCTCCAACCGAAGACCAAAGCGTTCGGGACATAGGTTGCGGTGCAACCCGCGCCTTGTAACCTTTGGCCGCCTCAACATCGGACAGGTCATCTTTCGCGATGATACTGACCCAACCTGTCTCCTGCCACTGAAGCATCTTTACTCCGTCCTCGGAGACATACGTGGCCAGCTGATCACCAAACTTCCCGCCATAGACGCAATCTAGTGTTTTGCTTTCTCTGAAAAAGAACGGGGTCGACATCAAAGCGATTTCGGGCACGTTCTCCGCCATGACCGCCCCGGTGAACCAACCGATGTCGATGCGCCCCCTTTGAACCTGGCGATAGACATCATATTCGTTACCAAGTTGTCCGCCCAGAAAGAACTCCAGTTCGATCTCTCCTCCCGATGCCGACTCAACGTTCTCCTTCCATTCGATAAGATGATCCGCCCATGGCGTCCCCACCGGCACAGTCGCAGCAACTTTCAGTGTGGTTTTCGCCTGCACTGTCGTCGACAGCGCCGAGAAAATAAGCGCCATGACGGCGCACTTGTAGCTATTCTTCATAAAATCCTCCGCAGTTGGGCCACAAGGACCATCGCCCAGACAGGCCAATAAACTAGAATTAGTATTCTATTTTTGATTGTGTCAAGCAGTAATTTGTGGTTTAGTGCCCCTATGAGAGCCAAGAAGCCCAAAATTTCCCGAGATATCCGCAACTTGTCCAAACTCGTGCCTTCGTGCGTCGTCGAAGACAGCCCGATGCAGCAAGCGCGCAGTCGCAAGACGGAACTGAGGATAATGAGCGCAGCCGAACAGTTGTTTGCAGAAAAAGGCTATCAGGACACCAGAACAACCGACATCATTAACGCCTCTGGCTGTTCGACCGGCTCATTCTATCACAGGTTTTCAGATAAGACCGATGTCGCACGATTGATGGTCAAGCGATTCTTCGCGGCCAGTAAGGCGGAGATTGAGGCGCTTGACTATGGCAAAAACGCCCAGCCGGACCTAACAGCAGCGATCATCAGTCTCGCCACGTTTGTGCTCAACCAAATGGATGCTCGCCTCGGAGTTTACCGCGCGGCACTGCGGTTGCTGGAAGTTGAACCAGACGTCTGGCAGTGGTTCGATGGCCTTTCGATTTTGCAGGTTATGCGGTTCGCCGAAGGTCTCCAACAACATCGCGCGGAAATTGGCGTCGCTGATCTGGACGACGCGGCAATCAATGTTGTTCAGTTGATTTCAATGATCTGCATGCAGACCCGTATGGGAACCGGAAGACTGTTTCCATCGGATAAGGACGAGCTAATCAAGGTTCTCGTCCGCGCTTCATTGGGTGTTCTTTGCTGGAAAGGCTCAGGCAACACCTGAGAGCAACGGCATGTGATGCACCTCAACTAATTGCAATATAAACAATGAATTAGCCGGTATCATCATCCAAGGTTGACAGAAACGCCGATCCCATTATTGTTAGTGTACAAACGAAAAAGAGGGATAGAATCACCTGTGTTGCCACCGATAGCTGCAGCAATTGCAGGTTCACCAACCGCGTGGAGGTGTGCTCGCCGATTGCGTCTACGAAGCGGAGAGCTTTCTTCTGACTCACCGTGACGAGCGTATCGCAGAACAAACCTGAACCGACCTATTGGCCACACACCACCGGAAAGAAAATCCCGCCATCCGACACCGAAGAATCGGCCAAGAAGACCAACAAACATGAATTCATTTCGAAAACACCCGGCCAAATAGAAGCCCGAAAATAGGATGACCTAGATATGTCTGATGTCACTGTCACGGTCCAAGGCAAACCAAGCGAATTTCCGGTCCCGACCGGTGTGTTTGCCGAAACCGTAACCTCCGTTGAACATTACACCGACCGTTTGTTCAAATTCCGCATCAGCCGACCGGCAAGCTTTCGGTTCCGATCCGGTGAGTTTGTGATGATCGGCCTGCCGAACGCGGAGAAACCGGTTTACCGCGCCTATTCCATCGCCAGCCCTTCATGGGACGAGGAGATAGAGTTTTTCTCGATCAAGGTCGAAGATGGCCCGCTGACCGAACATTTGCAGAAAATCCAGATTGGCGACACCATTCTGATGCGCAAGAAGCCAACCGGCACATTGGTCAACGACGCCCTCTTGCCCGGCAAGCGCGTCTATATGTTTTCCACCGGCACCGGCATCGCGCCCTTCGCATCGCTGATCCGCGATCCTGAAACCTATGAAAAATTTGACGAGGTGATCCTTACTCACACCTGTCGCGAAGTATCCGAACTGACCTACGGCAAGGAACTTGTGGCAGAGATTTTGGACGACCCGCTGGTTGGTGAAATGGCGAACGGGCGGTTGCGCCATTACAGCACGGTGACGCGAGACGAGTATGAGTTCAAGGGGCGCATTACCGATCTGTTGGCATCAGGCAAGCTCTTCTCGGATCTGGGCGTGCCCCCCATCAATCCCGAACAAGATCGCGGGATGATTTGTGGATCAATGGCGATGCTAAACGACACCAAGAAAGCTCTTGAAGAGTTTGGCCTAATGGAAGGCGCCAACAACAAGCCCGCCACGTTCGTCGTCGAACGCGCGTTTGTCGGTTAAGCCAGACGGGTCTCATAAACATCCTTTCCTTGCTTGAAACTGTCGGACCCGGATAATTCTATAACGCGTCACGTTCGCATGGCATTTCACAACTCCCTTATCATTGGCCATGCGATGGCGGTGATGAAATGCAAGAAGCTCCGGGTTGCAAAGTGGCACAAAGCCAGCTTTGCGCGGTTTTCCGCTACCCTCTCACCCGCAAGTAAATAGGCGGGAACCTCTATCAATTGGTTTCGTTAAATTTGCATGTGCGTCTCACGAAAGGAGAACCTGAAATGTTCATGCCAAATTTGAAGCAAACCACCGCGACAATCGCCGCCTGCGCCGTGCTCGCGCTTCCTGCCTTCGCAGACGAATTGAAGTTCACCGCCGATCTGACGGCTGGGGCCGAAGTGCCGCCAGCCGAAAGTGCTGCAACCGGCACCGCCGATGTGACCGTCGATACAGAGGCCAAGACGGTTTCCTGGACTGTCACCGTTCAAGACCTAAGCGGCGATCCGACAGCGGCGCATATCCACGGCCCCGCCGCTGCTGGCGAGAACGCATCGCCCGTAATCGACATGTCTGACGCCATTATGGACGGCAATGCCGACATCACCGAAGATCAGATTGGTGAGTTGAAGGACGGGAAATACTATGTGAACGTCCACACAGGGAAATATCCTGATGGTGAAATCCGCGGCCAACTTGAAGCCGCAGAATAACTTTCAACGAGTACTGTGAGAATTGCGATACGCGGGCGGGGAATCTGATTTTCCCGCCCGTTTGATTTTGTTCGCCCTTCCAGTCGACCAACATCTCGCAAACGCATTCGCACGCAAGAATAAACGCAGGTGGAACCTTAACCGTATTCAACGGTTAAGTTTGCAGAACCGCCGCGCCATTTTGCGACGTCCATGCAAGATTTCGGGAGGGCAACTCATGTCCACGTTCACAGCAAATCCACAAAGCCATTCAATCCGTTCCCATTCAAGGGGAGGGTTTGAATTATATGCCACCATTCTCGGCATCCTCATCGCGATCATCGGGCTTATCCTCGCGGTGGGTGGTGTTTACCTCATCACCCTCGGGGGGTCGTGGTATTATGCAATCGCCGGACTATTGCTGATCTGTGCCGGTGCGCTGATGGTCGTCAACCGCCGCAGCGGAGCGTGGCTCTACGGCCTGATCTGGCTGGGCACGGTAATCTGGGCGGTTTGGGAAGTGACACTGGACGGTTGGCAATCCGCGTCTGACTGGTGGGCGCTGGTGCCGCGCGTTGTCGCGCCGACAGTGATTCTGGTGCTGGTCGCGATCGCGTTGCCGGGGCTGCGGCGCGGTTGGCTAAAAGGGCGCGCGGCAATGGTCGCCGCCTGTCTCGCGCTTGGCTCGGGTTGGATGGGCGCGCATCCGGTGCAGGCGCAAGACAGCGTTACGCAGGATCAGACGCAGACGCCCAGCGCAACACACGACACGACCACCACAAATGCCACCACCAGCGACGACGCCGGCGCCAGCGTCAGCCCCGTCGTCGCCGAAACCAAAGACCCACCCACGGACGTTCTGCCACCAGTGGGCGAGGATTGGCCCGCCTATGGCGGCAATGAGGCGGCTCAACGCTATTCACCGCTCGACCAGATCGACACCGGCAATGTGGCGAAGCTTGAACAGGTCTGGACCTTCCATACCGGCGACCTTCCGACAGACAAGACTGAGGGAAAGTATTCCCCCGAGAACACGCCGCTGAAAATCGGTGACACCCTCTATGTCTGCTCCCCGATGAACCAGATCATTGCACTTGACGCGGCGACGGGCCTAGAGGACTGGCGCTACGATGCCAAAGTATCGCCCGATGCAATTCCCTATGGTGCCACCTGCAAGGGGTTGGCCTATTACGCACAACAGAATGCCGACCCAGACAGCCTGTGTGCCACGCGCCTGATCATGGGGACGCTGGATGCACGGCTGATTGCGGTCGATGCACATACCGGCCAAATCTGCTCCGATTTTGGGACCCAAGGCCAAGTCAATCTCAACAATGGTCTCGGCCACACCGTGCCGGGCTGGTATGCCGTTACTTCGGCGCCTGTGATCGTGCGCGGCGTTGTCATCACCGGCGCACAGGTCAGCGACAATGAAGCAAACGATGCGCCCTCTGGCGTGGTCCGCGGTTATGACGCGGTCACAGGCAAATTCCTCTGGGCCTGGGATCTGGGCCAGGGCGGCGTTGTTGGCGAACCCGCGGAAGGTGAAACCTATACTCGCGGCACGCCGAATATGTGGACCACAGCCACCGGAGACGAGGCGCTAGGGCTTGTCTACCTACCCTTGGGCAATTCGTCCTCTGACTATTGGGGCCCGGACCGCAGCGAGGCCGAGAACGAATATGCCTCATCGCTGGTCGCGCTCGACGCCACGACCGGCAAAGAAGCGTGGCACTTCCAAACCGTGCATCACGATGTCTGGGATTACGATCTCGGCAGTCAGGTGACGCTTGTGGATTTCCCGACTGAAGGTGGCTCGGTTCCGGCGCTGATCCTGCCGTCCAAACAGGGCCAAATCTATATCCTCAATCGCGAAACCGGCAATAGCCTGTTCCCGGTGGAGGAGCGCAAGGTAACAACAACCGGCGGCCCGGAGACAGAGTACATGTCGCCAACGCAACCCTATTCGGGCTATGCAAGCCTCACCAAACCCGACCTGACCGAATACGACATGTGGGGGATGAGCCCGATTGACCAGCTCTGGTGCCGGATCCAGTTTCGCCGCGCACATTACACCGGCCAGTTTACCGCACCTTCCGCCGACAAGCCGTTCATCGAATATCCCGGCTATAACGGCGGGTCGGACTGGGGCAGTGTCTCGGTTGATCCCAAACGCGGAATCCTCATCGCCAACTACAATGACATGCCCAACTACGACCAGTTCATTCCCCGCGAAAAGGCAGATTCGAAAGGAATCAAGGCGTTTGGGAAGAACAACGGCAATGTCTCGGCCATGGAAGGCGTGCCCTATGCGATCAACGTGAACGCGGGCTGGCGTGTGCCGGGAACGGGGATGCTGTGTTCGCAGCCACCCTACGGCTGGATCCGCGGTATCGACCTTGCCACCGGAAAAACGCTGTGGGACGAACCCTTCGGCTCGGCCGAGAAGAACGGCCCGTTCGGCCTGCCATCGTTCCTGCCCTTCACGATTGGCACGCCCAACAACGGCGGCCCGATCACGACGGCGGGCGGCCTGACTTTCGTGGCGGCAACGACCGACGGCAAGCTGCGCGCCTTCAACACCAAAACGGGCGCGGAATTGTGGTCGACAGACCTGCCAGCAGGAGGCCAGACAACGCCGATGACCTACGAGGCCGGTGGACGGCAGTTCGTTGTTATCTACCCCGGCGGGCATCACTTCATGGAAACACCCGTGGGTGACGAGGTGATCGCCTACGCTCTGCCAAAGTGACGTGACGCGGCTTAGCGCGGTCCGGACGGGGACCGCGCGAGCGCCGGTCTCCATCTGCGTCCCGCGACGCTTACAAAGACTCGAGCTTCAGAGGCGAATGAACATGCTCCGGACGAAATCCAAGGCCGATGACGCGGGCAGGAAATCGTTGAAGCCAAGGCCAGTATTGCATCAATTTGATGGGCCATATGACCCGTGGATTTGCACCCCTCAGAGTGGGACCAATAACGCGTTTCTGTATTGCGATCTGAAGCTGCTGCGTGGCCCAGGTCGGAAATGCGCGTCGGCGTTGCACACGGGCAAGGTCACCTTCTTCAATTTGACCGCTCCCAAGGGGTTCATACAGAAGATTGGCGGCAGCGACGGCATCCTGAATTGCAAGGTTAATGCCGACTCCCCCAATCGGAGACATCGCATGCGCCGCGTCGCCTATGAATAGAAGCCCCGGCTTGTGCCACTCCTTGAGCCGGTCAATCTGAACCGCCAGCAGTTTTACGTCATCCCAACTTTTAATCTCTTCCGCAGTGTCACGTTTGGCCAGTTTTGCAACTCGTCTACGAAAATCCTCTATTCCTCTGGCCTTGATGCTCTTGGCTGTTCCCTTGCAGATAATCAACGCGCACTGCCAATAATCACCGCGATAAATCATGACAAGAAATTGTCCGCTTTCTACGCGACCGGCTATCACTTGCTGATCATCGTTCGCGCGGTGGTTCAGCTTGAACCACAACACATCCATGGGAGCGCCGATAGTGTTTACAAGAAGGCCCGCGTCGTCACGAAGTCGAGAATTGCGCCCGTCCGCAGCAATAACCAATCCACTGGCGTGAATATCCCGTTCGCCCTTTTCGTCCTCAACGCGCAAACCCGAGACACGCTCACCCTCGCGCAAAATGGATTTTGCCTCTGTCTTCATCAGAAGTTTGAAATTCGGAAGTTTTTTTGCCTCTTGGGAAATGAAATTGAGGAAGTTCCATTGTGGCATCAGAACAAGCCGCTGATGTTGCACCGGAAGACGCGTGAAATCCGCCAACCGAACAGATGTCCCGGCAATGTCGGCTTCGGCGTAGCTCACGTCCTGATGTGGCAAACGCAGGAAATTCTCCAACACGCCCAGCTCATGCATGATTTCCAGCGTCGAGGGATGTATTGTGTCACCGCGAAAGTCTCGTAGAAAGTCTTCGTGCTTTTCCAGAACGATCGTATTCACACCTGAACGCGCCAAAAGGCATCCGCACATCAATCCCGCAGGCCCACCGCCTGCAATCAGACATGTCGCATTCTCAATCTCAGTCATGGAGATGCAACTCGTCGGCCTCCTGATCGGTTCCGTTTACGCAAAGGAGAGACGTTCTTTGGCGCGGCGTCATGCCAGTCGACGGCTCTAAGGCTGCGCTTTTTGTAGCAACGCGATCAGCTCGTTGAATTTTTCGCGTTGTTGTTTGGGATCACGACTGTCTATGGCGTCCTCGACACAATGATGGGCGTGGTTTTCCAATAACACGCGCTCCACCCCTTTCAGCGCCGAGCGAACCGCCGCGATCTGGGTCAGGATTTCGACGCAATAGCGGTCGGCTTGAACCATTTTCGCAATTCCACGCACCTGACCTTCCACCCGTGCAAGCCTGTCGAGCGTCAACTGTTTGTCCTGCTTCATTTCGATCTCCACGGAACTTTAGCGATCTTCTTGGGTTAATATATACCTATAGGGGGTATACTGAAACGGCAAAAGAAGCGGGCGGCCCTTCGAATACGAACATCCTCAAGATGCGCAATGAGAGGCGGCTCTGATGTCTGCGACGGTGGCGCTTGATACGAAAGGAAAGACAATGACGGAAAACAGCTTCTCAACCGACGGCCCACAAAGGGCACGTGAAAAAAGCAAAGGGAATGGGAAGACGGCATCGCTTTACCGGATGGACATGCCGGGGCACCTCTGCCCTTTCGGGCTCAAATCCCGGTCGCTGCTGCGCCGCAAAGGTTACCAGATTGATGACAATCTGTTGGAAAGCCGCGAAGAGGTAGATGCCTTCATGGCCGCTCATGACGTCAAGACGACGCCACAGACCTTTATCAACGCCGAACGGATAGGCGGCTACACCGATTTGAAAAAATACTTCGGTATGAAGGTGCTGGCCGAAGATGAAACGACCTACCGACCCATCATCGCGATCTTCGGCTCAACCGCCTTGATGGCTCTGGCAATCGTCCTCAATCTTTACGGCGGTTTTCCCGTTCTGGCTTGGCTCAAATGGTTCTTTGCAATCTCGATGGCGGCCCTCGCAATTCAGAAACTTCAGGATGTGGGCGGCTTCGTAAACGGATTTCTCGGCTATGACTTATTGGCACGCCGTTATGTGCCCTACGGATATGCTTACCCGTTCCTCGAACTCTGGACCGGGGTCGGAATGATGGCCCTGATCGGCGCAGGAAGTGCCTTGATCTGGCTGGTCGCCCCTGTCGGCATCTTTATCGGCACTATCGGTTCAGTGAGCGTTATAAAGGCCGTCTATATCGACAAGCGCGAGTTGAAATGCGCCTGCGTCGGCGGCGGGTCCAACGTGCCGCTGGGGTTCACATCTCTTACCGAGAACCTTGTCATGGCCGGGATGGGCATCTGGATGCTGGGGGCGTGGTTTGCAACTGTCTGAGGGAAATTGAGCCGCTACGCGACACTCGACCGGCTCGAAACCCCAGATTCCCCTGCCGTTTCAAGGCTCTTGCAGGTCTTAACCTGTCGGTCGGTTCTGGGTGACATTTAACAAGGCTAGGGGCGTTTTGCCTCTTCCAGAGATGCGTCAGCAACCTCCCGAGGAAGCACGCCGGTCACCACGAGAAGCCACAAGACAACCGGGATCGCCACGATCCCGCCAAGTGGCCCCCAAAGCCAGATGCCAAAGACCAGCGCCAGAAACACAACCAGCGGGTTGAGCTGCATATGACGCCCGACAAGCGTCGGCGTCACGAGCTGCCCCTCGATAGTATTGAGACCAAGAAAGGTAAGCGCAGGCAGAACCACCATAACCCCGTCAAACACACCTATGCCCGCGAACACAAGCGAGCAGAAAAACACCGCTGGCCCAAGGTAAAGAATGAAATTCAGCAAGAACGCCACCACGCCAAGTCCGGCAGCGCCCGGCATTCCGTAAATCTGCAACATCCCGGCAGTGACAACCCCAAGACCGGCATTAATAAGCGTGATGGTAAGAAAATAACGCGACACCAGATTCTCCGCCTCTCTGAGGGACGCGCGCGGATGATCCGTGTTGCCTCCCGGCAGTTGGCTGGCCACCCAGTCATAAAGGTTGCGGCGTGTCAGCAGGAAGAAGAACAAAACCCCCGCAAAGATCAGGATCTGCGACAGCACGGCAGGTGCCGCCAGCAACGCGTCCGAGACCGTAGGCAAGCCCAGCCCTTCGCCCTTGGGCGCTGCATCGCCCGCATTGGACAGCTTGCTTGCGGCGTCAGCGGCGGGGGTCACCACCTTCTCGACCTCTTCGCGCGCCTCCTGCATACCCCTGACGAAATGCTGCACGAACTCAATCGCATCGCGCATGTCGGACCAGACTTTTGGCGCCTGCTCCACGAGGCGAGCGATGACCGGCTGAAAGGTCAACATCAGCCCGGCAACGATCACCAGCGTTCCCACAAGCCCAAGCAACGCGCCAATCAGCGGTGAAAACCCACGCCGTTCCCAGAAATACGACAGCGGCGACAGCACAATACCCGTAACCAGCGCCAGAGCCGTCGGGGCGGCAATCGATTCAAGCGCGTCGAGCGCGGCAAAGCATGCGATCACGCCCACGGCGATCACTGCCAGTTTCGCGGCCCTGTCTATTGCGTCCAATTGCAGCCCCCCTCGTCGATAGCCATCTAACGCGCTGCAACGCCGAATAGTTCCCTGACATGGGCCTGAGGGGGCCTAAACGGGCCTGAGGTGGAGCGGCATGCCGAACCCGCTGCGTAATTCGAGACTAAATAAATATCCGAGGGAACTCTCGCGCGCTGGAAGTCGTTGACCCGGCATTAGCAGCAACCAATGAAAGGAGATTATTATGAACTGGGATCAGATTGAAGGTAACTGGAAACAGTTGAAAGGCAAAGCAAAGGCCAAATGGGGCGATCTGACAGATGACGAACTTGATCGCATCGATGGACGCCGCGACCAGATGGTCGGCCTTGTGCAGGAGAAATACGGCAAGGCGAAGGACGAGGCCGAGCGTGAAGTTGATGAGTGGAGCCGTCAGGCTTGACGCCATCTAAACAGTATCCATAGGCGCCATCCGCGCTTTGACTGGCTGCCGTTCCGGCCGGTGCGGGCGATGCCTATGGACCTTTGAGGTGCATCGCATGTCGGCTTTCAATAAATCCGAAATGGATCGTCGCACCATACGTCGTGATTGATCACGAAACACATGCACAAAATGGCTAAAGCGTCCCGCCTTTAACCTGAGACATCAGGCAAAGGCGGGGCGCTTGCGTGCGCTCATCCCTTGCGCTGCGTTCCTCCAAAGCCCGTGATTGAGGTTACTGCAAAACGCTAAAGGGCCACGTCCCGCGCCAGACCGAACCCACCGCACGCGCAGTTGCCCGCATGGATGGTTCGGGACGCGCTCACCACGACCGCCCGCACACCGTGGCGACGCTTGCGCGAAAACAGCGGGTTTGCTCAGGCGCTGTCGTCCTCCGCCTCTTCATCATCGTGATCTTCAAGCGTCGCGGGGGTAAAGAGCATGTGCAGCTCATAGCGATCCTCAAGCCGCTTATGCTCGAGCGTGCCGTCAAGCTGGGCGGTAAATATCTCGATCAGACCGATACCAAGGCCGGGTTCGGCCAAGGCGCTCTGCGCGGCGACAATCGGTGCGCAGGAATTGACGACGCTCAGGCACACACGGCCATCCTCGCGGGCCTGCAACGCAATGTCGATCCAGCAATGCCCGCCCTTCTCGGAGCCGCAATATTTTACCGCGTTCGTCGCGGCCTCTGTAAGGATCAACGATAATGGCATGGATTGCTCGGGAGTGATCGGCACCGGGTCGAAATGGGTCGAGAATTTCACCGGATTGCCCTCCGGGTCGGTATCGCTGATCACCACCAGATTACCCACGATATCGCGCAACAATTCATCAGCCCGCATGACCGACAATTTGCGCGATAGATAAAGATGCCGGTGAATCGCCGCCAACGCCATCACCCGATCCTGCAAGCGGCGGATCAGGCGCACGGCCTCTTCGCTTTGCGCGTTGCGGGCCTGCATGTTCATTATGCTCGAAATGACCTGCAAGTTGTTCTTCACACGGTGATGCACTTCGCGCAACAGAACCGTCTTTTCCTTCAGATCCTCCTCGCGCTGTTGATCCTGCCCGGCGATCCGGCGCGTCATCGTTCGAAAAGTTTCGGCAACCGCCTCAAGTTCTTCGGGGGCACCATCAAGCCGGGCGTTCTCGAAATCCATCCGATGATCGGCGTAACGCCGCATCCACTGGCGAATGCGGTCGAAATGCCGGATCACCATCCGGTGCAGCCCGGCCACCGCCACAACAATGCAGGTCAGCCAGATAAGCGCAGGCAGATAAAGCCCCAGACTGCGCCATGACAGCATCGTGAACTGATCGGAACTCGGCTGCCAGCTTCCAAGCGCAAAGATCGTATCGTTGACGATTGGGATAATGGCGAAATCCCGCGGCTCACCTGACCAGTTGGTCGCGTTGAAGGTATAGCCCTTGGGTGCAGGCAGATCGGCCAATTGACGCTGGGCCGGAAGCACGCTCCGGCGATCATCTGAAAACTGCTCGGTTGCAAGGACCTCGCCGCTTTTGTCGAACAAAACCAGATCGACCATGTCGCTATCTTCGGCCAGCAGGCGATTTGCGTCTTCTATCGGAACCGCGATCCAGACCCGACCGCGCACGGCGTTGTGCTGCACCGGAACGGCAAAGCTGAACACTGCCCGGCCCTCATCCGCCACGTTGGAGGCCGGGTGCAGGCTTCTGCCCTTTGTCTCCATCATGTCACGAAAAAACGAGGTTTTTGCAATCGAGCCAGCCGCGCCATTCGAGGCGCACATAATCTTGCCCTCGTCGTTTACATACCCCGCAAAGGAAAATGTCGGCTCTGCCTTGACGATCAACTCAAAGGGCGCGCCGCAGGTTTGAGGATCGGCATCCAGCGTGGCCACAACCCCGGCCAACGCCTTGGCGGCACCGAACGTATGTTCGATCATATCCCGTTCAAGGCGCACCGCGCGGCGCGTCCGGTCCAGTAGGTTGGCCTCTGAAAGCGCCTGGCTTTCCGTCAGCACGCGCCAGCTTTGATACATCGAGACAAGGCCAAGGGGCAGGATTGCCAGACTCAGAATGATAATCAGGCGCACCGTCAACCGTGACACGCTCAGCAGGGCAACACCATCACGCCCCTGCCCGGTCATACGGCCTTCTTGTCGGAAACGACCGCCGCGATGGCGGCATCGGTCAGATCGATTACGCCCTCATCTTCGAGATGCATTAATTCCGAAAGCCGTTTGCGGGCGCGATTGACGCGGCTTTTGATCGTGCCGACCGCGCAACCGCACATCTCAGCCGCTTCCTGATAGGTAAACCCCTCGACTCCGACCAATACCAATGCCTCGCATTGTTCATCCGGCAGTTTCCGAAACGCGGCCCGAAAATCTCTGATCGCGAGCCGCCCGTCATGCCGGGGCGACACCGAAAGGTCCGCAGCCATCACGCCGTCAGGGTCTTCCGTCTCGCGGCGGCGTTTGCGGAATTGCGAATAATAGGTGTTACGCAGGATCGTGAACAACCACGCCCTGAGATTCGTGCCGGGCTGAAATTTGTCGAAATTGCTCCACGCCTTGACGACTGCATCCTGCACCAAATCATCTGCGGTCGCGCCGTTTCGCGACAGACTGAGCGCAAAAGCGCGCATCGCTGGCAGGTGCTCCAACAATTCATCCTTGGGATCTGGTGTGGTATCCGGATCAGCAGTCATTTTCATCATCCCCCGCGTCTTCAGGGTCTGAATCCTCTTCTTCCGCTTCTCGCAACTGTTTCAGGAGTGTCATGAATCGCTCCGGCACGCCCTCTTCCGCCGTCTCGCGGTACAAGCGCCGAACGTTCTCCATCACCTGATCATCAAGTGTCGTCATTCCAGGTTTCTTTGCCATCGCGATTATATTAAAGTTGTTATTGTCATGCCTGCAGCCATTTTTTTCACCACATCGTGAACCTAACACCGAATTGCTGCGTTGTGTTCCACGGATCACAAAATTTTTATGGGGATATCATGAAAACCACCGCCCAGGACGATCTCGCCGCCACAATCGGCAATGAACTTCCGTATTTGCGTCGCTATGCGCGCGCGCTAACTGGCAGACAGGAGAGCGGCGACCGTTATGCGATTGCCACGCTTGAGGCGATTGTGGCAGATCGCAGCGTGCTTGAGGCTGGCGTAGCCTCCAAGGTCGCCCTTTTCCGGGCATTCAACGTCATCTGGGCATCGTCAGGTGCGCCGGTGGCGCGGCCCGATGGCGAAACCCCGGAAGCCCGCACTCAAACCCGTCTGGCCAACCTGACCAAGGATTCCCGCGAAGCCCTGCTTTTACGCAGCATTGAAGGCTTCAGCCATGAAGAGATCGGTCAAATCATGGACATCCCGGCCGAAGAGGCCGCCGAACTGGTAAACATAGCGCGTGCGGAAATGGCCAACGGCCTGCGCGGCAACATCATGATTATCGAAGATGAGCCAATCATCGCGATGGATATTTCCGCGATCGTCAAGGCGATGGGCCATTCTGTCACCGGAATTGCGCGCACACGCGCGGCAGCGGAAAGCCTTGCGAACGAACAAACCCCCGATCTGATTCTGGCCGATATCCAACTGGCTGACAATTCGTCCGGGATCGACGCGGTCAACACGATCCTGCACGATCACGGCGATTGCCCGGTCATTTTCATTACCGCGTTCCCGGAACGGTTGCTTACCGGAGAGCGCCCGGAACCGGCCTTCTTGATCGCCAAGCCCTATACCGAAGATCAGATCAACTCGGCGATCAGCCAGGCGATGTTTTTCTCCAGCACCGAGACCCTTCTCGAGGGCTGATTTCTGTTTCTAATATACGCCGGGGCGCTTTCTCGGAACACCTCTGGCATTCGCAGTACATCGCGGATGCCAACCCCTTTCTGCTGCAAAATGACGCAGCAGAGCCATTTGGTTGCAATCAAAAATCTATCTCTTACCCTCCGCTTACGCAACCGGCGCAGCGATTCTATGACCTGAAGTTTCCGCGTCATACGATCACGAAACCAGACCGCCTTGCGCCAACGGCTTTTCCCTCGGGAAGGTTGTCACGCTACCGGTCGAGAAGATCGCCGGGTAATAAGGAGAACACGATATGAAACACTTTATCTGCGGGGCCATTCTGGCCGCGGCCCTCGCCCCTGGCGCGGCGCTGGCGGCTGACGATTGCGGGCAGGTCTCGATTGCCGAGATGAACTGGGCGTCGGCCAAGATTGACGTCGCCGTGGCGAAGTTCCTGCTGGAGCAGGGTTACGGCTGCGACGTCAAAGTTGTCCCGTCCGATACCACGCCTGCCGTCACATCACTGGCAGAGAACGGCGAGCCCGACATCGTACCGGAACTTTGGCCCAACTCGGCCGGTGAGGCATATGAAAAGCTGAAGAAAAGCGGCAAGGTCGTCGAACTGACCAGCATTCTTGATCCCGGCGGCGTCGAAGGGTGGTGGATCCCCGCCTACACCGCTGAAAAGCACCCCGAACTGAAAACCATTCAGGGCGTGCTGGATAACCCCGATCTGGTTGGCGACATGTTCAACAACTGCCCCGATGGCTGGGGCTGCCGTATCGTCAGCGACAACCTGGCACGGGCCTTCGATCTGGAAGGGCATGGTATCAAGGTGTTTAACCACGGTTCAGGCGAAACGCTGGCAACCTCGATGGCGTCGGCCTACGCCGACAAGAAACCTTGGTTCGGCTACTATTGGGCGCCGACAACGCCCTTGGGTAAATTCGACATGGTGAAGGTGGATCTTGGCCCCTACGACAAGGCGGCACATGACGCCAACCAGAACGCCGACAACCCAGACCCCAAGCCGTCGGCCTTCCCGACTGCGCCAATCCTGACGGTTGCGACCAAGGCATTCACTGAGTCGCACCCTGAAGAAACCAAGCTGATGTCGAACCTGTCGTTCAAGACATCGCAAATGAGCGCCCTTCTGGCGTGGCAGGACAAGAACAATGCCACCACCGATGAAACGGCGGCTTATTATCTGAAGAATAACAAGGACACATGGAAAACCTGGCTGAATGAAGACGCCACGAAAAACCTGTCCAAGCTGCTGAAGTGACGCGGCTTCAGGGGCGGCGCCGCAGGTGCCGCCCTTTTTCTTCATACCGATGAGTTACGAAAGCGCCTCGCGCGGTGCGTGGGGCGTTTTACTGACTGATTGTGAATCGGACTGCCGACAATGACAGGGGGCCGCAAGTCCCCGGAAAGGAAGTGATGGCGACTTACGATTTTGTGTTCGACACCCTCGGCCTCAGGGACTGGTGCGGGGATGCGGGCGGCGGACTTGCCTCGATGGCCGATCTGATGAGCGAAGCCACCGGCAAGACAGAAGCCGTTTCGGCGTGGGACACGCCGTTTCCCTCGCTCGATGCGCTGCATGACGCCTGCGCGGCGATCCCGCAATCGCGCGATCTGACGCTCGGGCTGGAAAACGGGTTTCTCAACATCAAAGACAGCCTCAAGGTGGTGGTCGACCCGATCACCCAACCGCTGAGCTGGGCGCTCAAAGATGCGCTCTGGGTCATGCAGGAGGTGCCGTGGTGGATCATGATCCCCGCGCTGATGCTGATCTCCTGGGCGGTCAGCCGGTCGTTCAAGCTCGTCGCTCTGGTCGCGGTGGCGTTCGGGTTTCTCGCCTTCATAGACTATTACGACTACACCATGCAGACGCTGGCGATCATCTTTGTCTGCGCGCTCATATGCGTGGTGCTCGGCGTGCCCATAGGGATCGCCATGTCGCGCAGTGACAGGGTGCAGCGTGCCATCATTCCCATTCTCGACATGCTGCAAACGCTGCCGCCCTTCGTCTATCTCATCCCGCTGATCTTCCTGTTTTCCGTGACCGAGCCCAAGCTCTACGGCATCGCGATCATCCTTTATGCGATCGTGCCGGTGGTGCGGCTGACCGATCTCGGAATCCGACTGGTCGACAAGGACGTGATCGAAGCCGCCGACGCCTTTGGCATGACCAAGCGGCAGAAGCTTTACGGCGTGCAGATTCCGCTGGCGCTGCCCAACATCATGGCGGGCGTCAACCAGACCATCATGATGAGCCTTGCCATGGTCGTCATCGCCTCGCTGGTCTCGGCGCCGGGCCTTGGCGTGCTGGTGCTGCGCGGCATCCGCAATCTGGAGCTGGGCGTCGGCCTGATTTCCGGGCTCGGGATCGTGCTTCTGGCAATCATCCTTGACCGCGTGACCAAGGCTGCGCTGGCGCGCATCAACGCACAGCAACCGAACTGAGGACGGCAAACATGAGCAATCAAGACGATCCCAAGATTTCGGTCCGCGGGCTTTACAAGATTTTCGGCAGCGATCCGCAATCGGCGCTTCAGCGCGTCAAAGAGGGGATGGGCAAGACCGAACTTCAAGCCCAGACCGGGCATGTGCTGGGCCTCAACGATATCAACGTGGACATGCCGCACGGCAAGACAACCGTTGTCATGGGCCTCTCCGGTTCGGGTAAATCCACGCTGATCCGTCATCTCAACCGCCTGATCGAGCCGACAGCGGGCGAGGTCTGGGTCGATGGCGACAACATCCTGCAATACAAAGAGAAGCAGTTGCGCGATCTGCGTCAGCACCGCATGTCGATGGTGTTCCAGAAATTCGCTCTGCTGCCGCACCGCACCGTTCTGGAAAACGCGGGCCTCGCCCCGGCTGTGGATGGCCAGAGCAAGAAAAACTACCGCGATGAGGCAACGAAATGGCTGGACCGCGTCGGCCTGCAAGGCCAAGGCGAACAGTATCCCGCGCAGCTTTCCGGCGGGATGCAACAGCGTGTCGGCATCGCCCGCGCATTGACCAGCAATTCCGACATCATGCTGATGGACGAGGCGTTCTCGGCGCTTGATCCGCTGATCCGCACCGATATGCAGAACCTGCTGATCGACTTGCAGGATGAGTTGCAAAAAACCGTCGTGTTCATCACCCACGATCTTGATGAGGCGCTGAAGCTGGCGGATCATCTGGTGATCCTCAAGGACGGCTTTGTCGTCCAGCAAGGCGAGCCGCAGCATATCCTGCTGAACCCGGCCGATCCTTATATCGAGGACTTCGTGAGCGATATCAATCGCGCCCGCGTGCTGCGCACCCGCTCGGTCATGGAAAAAACCGATACCCCGACCGGCGAGGTGGCCGGTGAGGTCGATCACGACGACACGCTGGAATCGGTGATCGAGCTTTCCGAGGGCGACACCACGAAACGCTACCGCGTAATGAAAGACGGCCAACAGGTCGGGGTCTTGCACATGCGCGAACTGGTGCGGGCACTGGTGCCGCAGGGCGGCTCGAACGACCCGGCAGCGGCCCGCCGGACCGGCTAAGCGCCACCTGACGGGCTATTCATGCGATATTCGCCGATGACCCTGCGCGCAAGCTTGCCCACTCGAAACACGGTCAGGGACCTTCCGAGGCCCGCCAAGGCGCATTCGCTGGCAGACGCGGCACGGGAACTTCATCGCCGTCTGGCGCGTTGTGTTAATGACAACCTGTCCAGTGATGCGAAAGGAAACCGTTATGCTTGAAGTGAGTGGCCTGGGTGGCCTGCTGATCCTGATACTCGATCTCTGGGCCATCGTGTCGGTAATCGGATCGTCGGCAACAACCGGAAGCAAGGTGTTGTGGATTCTGATCATCGTCATCCTGCCGTTGATCGGGGTCATCATTTGGCTGATCGCCGGACCGCGCTCGACAACGGTGCGCTGATGCGGCGGCGCGACCGCTCCGCGCGTAGGGTCATGCGCCCGAGCGACTTCGACTCAAAAATATGGTGGCACGTGCTGCGCCGGGTCTGGACCGAGTCGGATCGCCGCAATCTCGGCCTCGTGTCGGCCGGGGTTGCCTTCTATGCGCTGCTGTCGATCTTCCCTGCCCTCGCCGCGCTTATCGCGATCTGGGGCTTCGTGGCCGATCCATCAATGATCCAAGATCAGCTCGGGCTGGCGGCGCAATTGCTGCCAGAAGATGTTTTCATGATCCTCCAGCAGCAGGTCACGACGCTGGTTTCGGCCAATAATTCCACACTTCAACTGACCAGCCTCGTCTCGCTGCTGCTTGCGCTCTGGACCGCCAAGAACAGTGTCGGGGCCATCATTCGCGGGCTCAACTCGATCTACCGCGAAAAGCACCGGGCAAACCCGTTGAAACGCTATGGCACGGCCATCGTGCTCACCCTCGTTCTGCTTGCCATCGCGATGGTGTCGATCGCATCTGTGGTCATCCTGCCCTCGGTGCTGGCGTTCCTGCGCCTCCCGGTCCTTGCCGAACTTGCAATCACCGTCGCGCAATGGCTGATTCTGCTGGCAGTCGTGTTCTTTGGCATCGCGGTGCTCTACCGCTACGGCCCGAACCGGCGCGGCGCGCGCACGCCGTGGGTCACGCCCGGCGCACTGGCCGCGATGTTTTTCTGGACCGCAGGGTCGCTCGCGCTGTCCATCTACCTGCGCAATTTCGGCAATTATAACGAAGTTTACGGCTCGCTCGGTGCGGTTGTTGCCTTGCTCTTCTGGTTTTACATCAGCGCATACGTGATCCTGCTGGGTGCGCTTCTCAATGCCGAGCTGGAACTCGCCACGGCCACCGACACCACCATCGGAGCAGAGCGCCCGCCCGGCGCGCGCGAAGCGTTCGTCGCCGATTACATAATCGATTCGAACGGTGAAACCCGGCTGGCCGACGATATCCCCCGCCGATACCAGCTCAGATGAGCGGGCGAACTGACGGCGCGCTTTCGGGGGCCATCTGCGCAATCTCGCATAGTCGGGCATAATCTGGGACAACAAACGCCCCGTCGCGCCACGTAACGACTTGCTTCTCGCGCAGCTTTTTCAGGGTCTTGTTGGTATGTACCAACGAAAGCCCAAGCGCATCGGCCAGATCCTGCTGCCTATAGGGAAACGGCACTCCGCCCGCTTGTTCGGCCCCCATCGCGCGCAGCCGCCGATGCAGGCGCGCAAAGGTGCGCGCAACCCGCTCCAGTCCGCTCATTTGTCCAAGAACAGCTAGGCTCTCGCCCAGAAAACTCTCTTCCACCGCCGCCAGCCATGTCAGATCAAAGGCGCGCTCGGGATGCTGTTGAAACAACCGCCACAACGCCTTTCGCTCGAATACGCATAGCGTCATCGCGGTCGTGGATTCGGCGGAATGCTTCATCTCCTGCATGACACCGGCCTGAAGCCCGATGAAGTCACCCGGCATGATAAAATTGATCACCTGCCGGCCGCCATCGGGCAGCGTCTTGTAACGCAAGCCCATCCCGTCAAGAACCGTGTAAAGCTGCGGGCTGTTGGAGCCTTCCATCAACAGCGTCGTGCCAGCCTCGACCTTCAATTCGCCTGACTTGAAACTTTGCATGAAGTCCACTTCTTCGTCCGAAATCGGGGCGAAGAGCGACATCTTGCGAAGCGGGCAGCTTAAACAGCGTGTCTGCATTTTTTTCCTCCCTATGTCAAAGTTTAATGCAATGATCGGCAGTTTGTTCCAGACTAGGAACTAGTCTTCGGAGTGTCATGATATGGACAATTGCTTGAAACATCCCGAACCACGCGATTCCAAAGCCCCCGGCGAGCCGGTGTTTTTCATCCTGGAACAAGACACACTGGTCGCCACCGATCTGTCACAGATACTTCAAAGCGCCGGTCCCTGCCGGATTGTCTTTGCGCGCAAGCTGGACGAAGCAGCCCGCGCACTCGCGGATGTGCCCAGCCTCAGCGTCGCCTTTCTGGAAATGGATTACGCCGGGTTCAGCCAGTCATGGCTTGCGCGCGCCCTTCACGATCGTGGTGCCCTGCTGATCTTCACCACGAGCGAAAACACCGATGCCTCCTTGCGTGCCCGCGGCTGGGGCAGCCTTGCGCGCCCCTTTACCGAACAGGTGGTGCTCGACACGCTGTCATCAATACTGAAGACACGCTGAAGCGGTCGGGAAACGCCCAAAGATTGAGTTTCCCGCCGCCCGCTCAGCGGCGCTCCGATCTGGCGGCGCGCCCGGCCTGCATCCCGACGGCAAAGCCCTCGGCGATCTGAACCAGAGGTTGCCGTCGGTCGTCGTCTTTCGCATCCGGCGGCTCTGGCACGGAACGATGGCCGCGCAAGCCAAGCAAAAACGCGATCACCGCCACCACGAAATAGAGCGCCCCAATCACCGTTGTAGCAATCAGCGCACTCTGATCTTGTGCGACCAGCAGCCATAAGGCCGCCGTCAAGAAAGCCAGCGCAATCAGCATGAAGACCGCGCCCATCGTCAACCACAGCGCCGAACGGGCAGTATCGCGCGCTTTGTGTTTAAGCTGAGAAAGAGCCGCGAACATCAATCACTTCCTGCCGCTGACAAACCCGAGCAGAAAACCCAAGCCCACCGCAAGGCCAACCGCGACTGCCGGTTGTTCCCGCACGGTATCCGCAGCCTGATGAGAGATGGCCTCGGCACGGGCCTGCGCATCTTTCAAAGCTTTTTCGCCCTGATCGCGCAACGCCGATACCGTGTTTTGCGCGCTTTCCTTCGCGGCTTCGCCACGTGCGGCGCCCATCTCGGCAAGCGTCTTTGTGATACCCGCAATATCGGCCCGCAGATCAGCCATCTGTTCTGACAGCGCCTGCGCTTCGGCGTCATTTGGTTTGAGGGTGCTTTTTGCTTCTGCCATGTGATGTCTCCTTTGTTGCTTGTGTTTGCTTGGAAAATCAACGCACCGGCACGCCGATTGGTTCCCGCCACAACCACAAAAAACCGAAAGGCAGCGCGGAACCCGAGCGGCAAGTCGCGCGTTGGGCACAAGCGGAAAACCCCACGAAAGGAACGTATCATGTTCTATCTGATCTTGACGTATTTCATCGGCAATCTCTTCGGCCTTGCAGATGTTGTGCCGCAACCATCAGCAAGGCACACAACCGGGGCGCGCAAACCTCGTTTGTAATCCCAACAAGAGCGGCCACATCAGGACGGCCCTGCGCATAACATCAAACCCGGTCACGGAGAAACATCGTGCCAACCGATACGCTGACGCTGATTTCGGTATTGTCGCTAAGCACAGGGGCGCTTTGCGCCGCCTGGATCGTTCATGACGTGATACGACACCCGGCAAAGATGGCGATCATGAACTTCGTCTGGCCGATCTCCGCGCTGTTCGGCAGCGTTCTGTTATTGTGGTTCTATCTGAAACACGGGCGTGAAACATCCGGCGACACGCGGCATGATCCGCCATTCTCCATCGCTGTCGCCAAGGGCGCGTTGCATTGCGGGGCGGGCTGCACATTAGGCGACATCATTGCCGAAACCTTGGCGCTGGCTCTGCCCGGCGTTCTGTTGCTTTTTGGCTATCCGCATCTTTTCGAAGAACGCATATTCGCCGTCTGGGGGCTCGACTACGTCTTTGCACTCGGGATCGGCATCGTATTTCAGTATTTTGCGATTGCGCCGATGCGCGACCTCGGATTGCGCGAAGGATTATGGGTCGCGTTCAAAGCAGACGTCCTGTCGCTTTCCGCGTGGCAGGTCGGCATGTACGGCGCCATGGCAATCGCTCATTTTGTGATATTTCCAAGCCTTGATACCAAGCTGGATGCGGCCAGCCCCAGCTTCTGGTTCGCCATGCAGCTTGCCATGCTCGCCGGTTTCGCAACTGCCTATCCGGTCAATTGGTGGCTGATCCGCAGCGGCGTCAAGGAACGGATGTAGGACATACGTCCGACACTTCGCGTCACTTGGCGCGCGGAGATAATCTTGCATGATCAAGGCAGCAGACGGTGGCGAAGAAGTTCCCCGTTTGATCGAGCCGCCGCGTTTTACCGAACCCAATAGAAAAGGGGCGGCAATGAATGCCGCCCCCTTGTTGCCCCATCACAGGTTTGATTCACGAACCTTCTTCGTAGTCCGGCATCTGCTTGAGAGCTTTTTCCGTGGCGTCCACATAGACCCGAACATCATTGCCGTCATCCTTGCGGATGATCGTCAACCGATCGAACTGCAACTCAACCGGCTTTTCACCCATGCCAAGGAAACCACCAACGTCAACCACAGCGGCGTTGATCTTGCCGTCCTCGCTCATGATTAGCTTGGACACCTCACCGATGTTGTTGTCGTCCACATCGTAAACCGTAGCGCCCTGAATCATATCCGCGCTCAGATCCTTGTGCGCGACGGTCTTGTAACCGTCATGCATGATGGACGGAGCGGCGGGCGCGTTGTTGCCGGCGGTCATGTCTTCCGCATCAGCCTTGGCGTTGGCGTTGGCCTCAGCGTCTGCCGCGTCTGCCGTGGCGTCGGCCTCAGCGTCAGCGTTTGCGGCGTCTGACGTGGCGTCGGTCTGAACATCAGCGTTTGCTTGCTGTTCATCGGCCTTGTCGTCAGCCTTCATCGCCGCTTGGTCGTGGCTTTCGAACATAGGTGCGGAATCAAGCACGTCCTTGGTCGCTGTAAGCACGACGAAGTAATCGTCCGGGTTGTCGTTGTCTTGAACCATTTTCAGGTCTGACATTTCAACCGCGACGGTTTTTTCACCGATGCCAAGGAACCCGCCGATATCAACCAGCACGGCGCGCACTTGCCCGTCCTTGCTCAGCAGCAGATCGTTGATCTCGCCAACGTCGTTCCAGTCTTTCGATGCCGCATCGACCGCACCGCCGTCATACTCCGTCTCGGAGGTATAAAGACGCGCGCCAATCAGATTGCTGGCTTCAAAGTCCGTCTTCTGGGCGGTCTGGACAAACTGCGTGTCAGCAAATGCAGCTGTCGGTGTAATCCCCGCCACAAGCGGCATCGTAGTTGCGGCAACAAGTGCCGTTGTTGCAAGAAGCTTTCTCATTTTAAAATCTCCTGTTATCATAAGACGATAAAGCAGCATTCCTGCCACTTGACAGAACAACATTTTTAAATCTCGAATAGTTCCAAAGAATTTGCTTGTTTGACAGAATAGGCAGATAATCGCCGAAAATTTCATCTTTCTGGCGCGTTTCACAAAACAATCATCAACCGCACAAACTTTGTGGAACCTTCTTGCATGCCCCGCGTTGACCTCGCAGATGCCTGTAAGGGCGCCGTTAAATTTGAAAGGAGAGACCCGATGCTTTACTGGGCAATCATTTTCTTCGTCGTAGCGATCATTGCCGCGTTCTTCGGCTTTGGTGGAATCGCCGTAGCCTCTGCGGGGATTGCGAAAATCCTGTTCCTGATCTTCCTCGTGTTGTTCGTGATCACCCTGATCATGCACATCGGCCGGGGCCGCAAACCGCCGCTTTGAACGGCGAGCGCCCGGTGACCGACGAGAAGATCCAAGGACACTAGAACAGGCAATTCGGGATTGGGGTATCTTTACCCCAATATTCCCTATCCCGAATTGTCTCTGGGCGGCACCGATTTCCGTCCCTTATTCCGGTGCCGCCCAATTTTTTTGAAAAATTCATTTTATATGACGTCCTATTCTATTTCCGGAAATATACTTGGAACATTTCTATTGTCGAATTCGTTTATAAAACTCAACGCAGGATTTGTGGCTGCCAATAGCAGACGCACAATCATTGAAAGGACCGATACGATGAAACAGCTTATTGCACTGACCACCGCCCTCACCCTGACGATGGCGCCGATGGCAATCGCCGAAAATGTGACCGTGTCTTCCGTCGCGGTCGAGGCCAAGCTCTCAGCCGGCGATGACAGCAACGCGCTCAAGCTCTGGCCGGACGTCACCAGCGATTTACAAAAAATGGTCAAAGACGCGGTGCAGCCGATGTGGGCGGATGACGGCCTTAAGGTTAATGTCAGGTTGACCGAGATGAGCCTCGAGGGCGAGACGATGCTGCCTGATGATGGCGAGTTCAACTGGCTGAGCGGCTGGGTCTTCATCTATCGCGACAATGCGCCGGTCAAATCCTTCCCGGTCATCATGCGCGCCGATAGCGCAGATGCGGTAAGCGTCCCCGGAAGTGTCATCGTGGTGTCGCCCACGGATAATGACTATTATCACGCGCTTCTGACCGGGTTTGCCACCCATACGGCAAGCGTTCTGGAAGACACGACGCTGCCACCGGCACCCGCCAAACCCTGATCAAAAGGCGGGTTGACGGCGGCGACGCCTTGGGACGTCGCCGGAACTTGGGGGCCATGAGGCACTATGGTTGATGAGTTTTCAAAGAAATCACCTCTGACCCCCAGGTTTTTCCCACTCTCCCGCCCCCTTCACCTACCAATGCAAACACTGGCCGCCATCGTGGGCGGCCTTTCGGCGCCATGTAGCGGCGGCCCTCATGCCTTGGGCATTCCGAAAGCCGTCAAGCTAGTCTGCCAACGGGGTTCAAGCACCGCGTGCGTTCTTTCGCCCCCAAATAAGTCGACCCCTTATCACATTGCGACTTGTGTGCAGGTACGGCATTTGATACCGCTCAAAACCGAGCGAAAATAGTCTATCGATCACATAAATTTCCAGGGAACAAGGCGCGCTTTGAGCTGTCCTTGTGCGGCAGCTTGGGGAAAATCCAAAACATGACAAGCAATCGCAGCAAACTTCAAGAGGACACGCATTTTCGCGTGCTTCGCCTTCTGCAGGATAACCCGGAAATGTCTCAGCGAGAGCTGGCCAAGGCGGTTGGCATCAGCGTCGGTGGAATCCACTACGTTTTGAACGCGCTGATCGACAAGGGCCTGGTGAAGTTAGGGAATTTCACGGCGGCGGAAGACAAGCGCAGGTATGCGTATATTTTGACACCGAAGGGGATTGCCCGGAAAGCCGCGCTGACGCGGGCGTTCCTCGCTAGGAAGATGGAAGAGTACGAGGCCCTGAAGGAAGAAATCGAGACGCTGAAAAAGGAAAGTAATCCCATTGATAAATCGCTCTCGCCAAAATTTCTTACGAAGTAAGCTCACTCTGCCGACAGTTTCAGAGCTTCCTATCGACAACCTGACGACCTTGCGTTGGAAGAGCGTGGATAAACGCCAGAAAGGACAAAGATGACCGCAAGTCTTACCGGTACGGTTGAGAGGCAACTAATCGAAAACCTCACGAGCCGAAACGCGACCATCGGCATTCTTGGCATGGGCTATGTCGGTCAACCGCTGGCCCTGCGCTTCAGCCAGTTGGGGTACAAGGTAATCGGCTTTGATATCGACCTGGACAAGGTCGACGCCCTGAACGCGGGTCACTCCCGTATCGAGCATATTTCCGACGCCGCCATCGCCGCTGCCAACGCCGCCGGTATGGAATGCACGACCGATTTCAGCCGCGCTGGCGAAGCCGACGCGCTGATCCTCTGCGTGCCGACGCCGCTAAACAAATACCGCGAACCAGACCTGAGTTACGTACTCCAAACCACCGAGTCGGTTATGCCCTACATGCGTGCGGGTCAGGTCGTGTCGCTGGAAAGCACGACCTATCCTGGCACCACGGAAGAAGAACTACTGCCGCGCGTGACTTCAGGAGGGCTGACCGTCGGCAAGGACATTTTTCTGGTCTATTCACCCGAGCGCGAGGATCCGGGAAACGCAAAATTTACCACCAACACCATCCCCAAGGTCGTGGGCGGACACACCCCGGCCTGTCTTGAGGTCGGCAAAGCACTCTATGGTCAGGTAATCGACCACATCGTGCCAGTGACCTCGACCAAAGCCGCCGAGATGACCAAGCTGCTGGAAAACATCCACCGCGCCGTCAACATCGGTCTGGTCAACGAGTTGAAAATCGTCGCCGACCGCATGGGCATCGACATCTTCGAGGTGATCGACGCCGCCGCGACCAAGCCCTTTGGCTTCACCGCCTACTACCCCGGTCCGGGCCTCGGCGGCCACTGCATCCCGATTGACCCATTTTACCTAACCTGGAAGGCGCGGGAATACGGCGTGCACACCCGCTTCATCGAACTGTCGGGCGAAATCAACCGCGCTATGCCGGAATATGTCGTCGGCAAGGTCGTCAAGGCTTTGAACGAACGCCGCAAGTCACTGATGAGCAGCAAGGTGTTGGTCCTAGGCATCGCCTACAAGAAAAACGTCGATGACATGCGCGAAAGCCCCTCGGTTGAGGTGATGGAACTGCTGCGCGACGCCGGGGCCGTGGTCGCCTATTCCGATCCGCACGTGCCGGTCTTCCCCAAAATGCGCGACCACACCTTCGACCTGTCCTCGGTCGCTCTCAGCCCGGAAACCATCGCCAGCTTTGACGCCGTGGTGCTAACCACCGACCACGCGAAATTCGACTACAGCATGATCCGCAGCCATGCGCAGGTCATCATTGACAGCCGCGGGGTCTATCGCACCCCGACGGATAACGTTGTAAAGGCTTGAGATCATGAAGAACTTTGCCCTAATCGGGGCCGCCGGATACATCGCCCCCCGACACATGAAAGCAATCCGCGACACCGGAAACGAATTGGTCGCAGCGATGGATGTGAATGACTCGGTCGGCATTATCGACAGCCACTTCCCCGACGCGCAATTTTTCACCAGTTTTGAACTGTTCGACGCCCATGTGAATGCCGAACGCCGCGCCGGACGTGGGTTGGACTATGTATCAATCGCATCGCCGAATTTCTTGCATTCCGCGCATATGCAGTGGGCCTTGCGCGCGGGCACCGACGCGATCTGCGAAAAGCCGTTGGTGCTGCAACCGGAACAAATTGACGAGCTGAAGGCCATAGAGGCGACCACGGACAGAAAAATCCATACGGTTTTGCAACTACGCCTGCACCCAGCGATCCTTGCCTTGCGTGATCGCGCCGCCAAGATACCCGCTGGCGACAAAGTTGATGTCGATCTGACCTACATCACCTCGCGCGGAAACTGGTATCTGAAAAGCTGGAAGGGCCTGACGGAAAAATCAGGCGGCATCGCCACCAATATTGGTGTGCATTTTTACGATATGCTACATTTCGTTTACGGTGCGGTGCAAGAAAACATCGTGCATCTGAATACACCGACCAAGGCGGCGGGGTATCTCGAATACGAACGCGCCCGCGTGCGCTGGTTCCTGTCGCTGGACGTGAACGATGTCCCGGCCGAGGAACGCGCCAAGGGCAAGCGGACCTTCCGTGCCGTCGTTGCCGATGGTGAAAACATCGAATTCTCGGAGGGCTTCACCGAGTTGCACACCAAGATCTACGAAGACATCCTTTCGGGCGGTGGTTTCGGCGTCGAGGAAAACCGGACCGCCATTGAAACCGTTTCGACTATTCGCAATGCCTCCCTTGCCCCGATTGGCGACCTGACACATCCATTTGTGAAGGCAAAAAGATGAGCTTTGTTCAGCACCCCAGCGCCATCGTTGACGAGGGCGCCCAGATCGGCAAGAACAGCCGGATCTGGCACTTTGTTCACGTCTGTAGCGGCGCCCGCATCGGCGCAGGCGTCTCGTTGGGTCAGAACGTCTTCGTTGGCAACAAGGTGGTGATCGGCGACCGATGCAAGGTGCAGAACAACGTCTCGGTTTACGACAACGTGACCCTGGAAGAGGGCGTTTTCTGTGGCCCCTCCATGGTCTTCACCAATGTCTACAACCCGCGCGGTCTGATCGAACGTAAGGACCAGTATCGCGATACCTTGGTCAAGCGCGGCGCGACGCTGGGGGCGAACTGCACTATCGTCTGCGGCGTGACCATCGGCGCTTATGCCTTTGTCGGCGCAGGAGCTGTGGTCAACAAGGACGTGCCTGACTACGCGTTGATTCTCGGCGTTCCCGGTCGCCAGCGCGGCTGGATGAGCGCCTATGGCGAACAGCTTGACTTGCCGCTGGCCGGCATGGCCAGCGTCACTTGCCCGCATACGAATGATGTCTACACCCTGTCTGGCTCCGTGGTGACCCGCAAAGAGGCTTCCGCATCATGATCCCATTCATTGACCTAGCTGCCCAGCAAGACCGCCTGCGCGCGGATATCGAAGCCGGTATCGCGCGCGTTCTGGCGCATGGGCAGTATATCCTTGGACCTGAAGTGGCCGAGCTTGAACTCAAGCTTGCCGCCTATACCGGCGCACACCATTGCATCTGCGTGGCCAATGGCACCGACGCGCTGCAAATCGCGCTGATGGCCTTGGGCATCGGGCCGGGCGATGAGATCATCACCCCCGGTTTCAGCTATATCGCCACCGCCGAAACCGCCGTCGTTCTGGGGGCCAAGGTCGTCTATGTCGATGTCGACCCCGTCAGCTACAACATGGACCCGGCCCTGCTTGAGGCGGCGATCACCCCGCGCACCAAGGCGATCATCCCGGTCTCTCTTTACGGTCAACCCGCCGATTTCGATGCGATCAATGACATCGCCGCGCGCCACCGCCTGCCTGTAATCGAGGACGCAGCGCAAAGCTTTGGGGCCAGCTACAAGGGCCGCAAGTCCTGCAATCTCAGCACCATCGCCTGCACCAGCTTTTTCCCGTCGAAACCGCTGGGGTGCTATGGCGACGGCGGCGCGATCTTCACCTCGGACCCAGAATTGGGCAAAATCATCCGCCAAATCGCGCGCCACGGTCAGGAAAGGCGCTATTACCACGTCCGCGTTGGCGTGAATTCGCGGTTGGACACGCTGCAAGCCGCGATCCTGCTATCCAAGCTGACCGTCCTTGATGACGAAATCACAGCGCGGCAAAGTGTGGCCGATCTCTATTCACAAATGCTCAGTGACACTGGCGTGACCCCGCCGCAAATCGAAGCGGACAACGTAAGTGCGTGGGCGCAATACACGATCCGCGCCCCAAAACGTGACGCAGTGCAAGCGGCATTGCAGGACGCAGGCATTCCGACCGCCGTACACTACCCGATGCCGTTGAACCGCCAACCTGCCGTCGCCGCCCCGGACGCCCAACTGCCCCATGGCGACAAGGCTGCGGAACAGGTGCTGAGCTTGCCGATGCACCCCTATATGGACACAGGAACGCAAGAGATGATCGTGTCCGCCATTCGAAATGTCGCAAGGTAAGCAAGATTTTGGTGTTCCAGCGTCTCACCTCCAGCAGCATTGTCCGCGACGTGGCCAAGCTGGTTTCGGGCACGGTCGGCGGACGGCTGGTGTTGCTGCTAGCGATGCCCGTCGTGACCAGACTCTACAGCCCCGAGGACTTCGAACTGCTCGCGGTCTACGCAGCTCTGGTTGGAACGGTCGCCGTTGCGTCCTGCCTTCGCTTCGAGATCGCTATTCCCCTTGCAGAAAACGACGACGACGCAGTCCATCTGCTCATCCTCTCACTGATGTCCGCGGCGGGGGTAGTTGCATTGCTTCTTCTTCTTGCCGTGATCCTGCCGCAGCAAGTCGCCGAACTGGTCGGCTCGCCCGAGATCGGGGCTTATATGTGGCTGGTCGCGCTGGGGGTAGCGATGACCGCCAGCTACTCGGCGCTGCAGTTCTGGGCCACGCGAAACCGGCGTTTCGGGGCCATCGCACGGACCCGTGTTGGGCAAGCATCCACCGGCGCCGCGACCATGCTGGGGTTCGGTTGGCTCGGACTGGCACCAATGGGACTCTTGCTTGGCAACATGTTCTCACTCGGCGCGGGGGCTGTCGCTGGCCGCGCAGGTGATGCGCTGGGATCGGGCTGGCCTCCGGGTCGTGACGCGCCGGAGTCTGGCCGCAACACTGGCCAAATACCGGCGCTATCCGATCTTCTCAACGCCTGAGGCCCTTGCCAATGTTGCGGGCGTCCAGGTGCCAATCCTGATGATCGCCGCGATGACCGGGGCGGAAGCCGGCCAATTGTTTCTGGCGATGCAGATTATGGCGGCCCCGATGACACTGCTGGGGGCCTCGGTCGGTCAGGTCTATGCCTCCCGCGCGCAAGAGGAGCTACGAAACGGCACACTTGATCAGTTCACCTTGTCCATGATGCGCCGCCTGTTCCTGATCGGTCTGGTTCCGATGGCCACCGCCGCTCTGCTCGCGCCGCCGCTGTTTCCGGTGGTTTTCGGCGCTGACTGGGCGCGCGCAGGCGTTATCGTCGCCTGGATCGCGCCGTGGATGCTGCTACAATTGATGGTTTCGCCTGTGTCAATGGGCCTGCATGTCACCGGTCGACTACGTGTCGCGATGCTTTTGCAGACTTTCGGGTTGGTGCTGCGTGCCGGGGCAGTCGGCGTCGCGATGCAGCTCCCATCTCTGAATGCGGTCGCAAGCTTTGCCATATCAGGCGCGGTTTTCTATGCTGTTTACGGAGCCGTGGTATCCAGAGTGGTAGGAAGACTATAGATGGCTACTTATCGGCGTAAAGTGATCTCAACCGCCTCAACGTGTTCGTTTGCCGTTGTTTTCTTGGGGTATTCGTTTTCTTATCTGACTCGGTTCAGCACTTTTATTCCAATTAGTATTTCGTCAGGATTTTCATTTTTTGTAGCGCTGGCATCAGTCGTTATGATTTTTCTTTCTGCCGTATACTTTAGAAAACTCTACTTGCACGAAGCAGCGTTCTTGATCTGGGTGGCATTTGCACTATCTTATGCGAGCTTTGCTATCGCCCTTGGAGCGCCAAATCACTCACTACTAACGCAAGGAATTGGGTTCGCACAGGCAGTCAGCCTCTGGCTTATTTTTCGAAATTTGGACCTGCAAAATAGGGCCGTAAAGAGAGTATCGGAACTTTCTCTTGTAGTGTGTGGACTGGCCGTTTTGTCGGTTCCAAACAATATCTCCGTGGAGAACGCACATCTTATTTCCTACCATACCACGGCGATGATTTTGTTTTTGTCTGGATTTGTTGCTGCAACTCGACCTCGAGTATATTCGAGCGCCATTGCCGTTGGAATCACTCTATTTTTTCTCTACGAAAATGGAGCTAGAACAGAGTTCTTCCTGTTTGCGGCGATCGGGCCAACCTTGATTTTGAAGCGATTGGGGGGCGCATCGATAGTAATCGGTGGAGTGGTTTTTCTATTTGTTATCGTGCTTGTGGCCGCAAACATTGATCAACTACTTCAGATAGAGGACGCCTCAAGAATTTTGGGGTTATTCGAGTTATCTCACGACCAGTCATTTATTGAGCGATCAATTATTTTGAATGATGCGCTAAGGACCATCGGGGATCATCCGTTTTGGGGCGACTACGCTTCATACAGGCAAGGGTACTACAGTCACAATGCACTATCGGCTTGGGTCGACTTTGGTATGTTTGGATTTTCGATATACTTGCTAACAGTTCTAGCTATCTCAAAGAGTGCGTATAAAACCTACTCAAATAACAAAAAGGAAAATCTTCCGCTTTTTCTGCTCGTTGGCTCATTCGTTTTGTCGATTGTCCTGTCAAAAGACTATCACCACCCGATGATTGGTGTTGTCGCAGGTCTCGTGTCGGCCTCAATGGCAAGTAGGAACTGGAAGTCCTGATATGAATGTACTTTATATACACAGTGTCCCACAATTTGGTGGCGCTTCGCGAAGCTTGTATGAAATGGTTTCCGCCTTACAGGAAATCGGAGTAAAGCCATACTTCGTCGCGTCTGCGGGAACAGTCAGAACCTACTTTGAGGAGGTATCCGAAGGTAGTATATATGTTCGCAAGGTGGCCGCCTTCAATAATACCCGGACGGGGTATTACAAGGGAATTCGTTGGCTTGTATTGCTCAGGAGTTGGCAAGCCTCCCAGATACGTTCTTAGCGTTTAGACGGGCGGAGCGCGGTTTTCCTGATATTGATGTTGTTCATGTGAACGAATTGATTGACCTACCTGCGGCCCTGATAGCTAGATTACACTTCAAGGTTCCTTTCATTTTTCATCTTCGTACTAGTTTTCGCGGCACCCCGCCGTCACGTAGGGCGCGTATCATCCTTTGGGCGCTTCGGAGAACTGCATCAGCGGTAATCGCTATTGATGAAAACACAAAGAGCACTCTACCACCAGACATGACTGTCGATGTCATCCACAATTCTTTGCATGTATGTGACGTAGAAGATCGGCCCATAGATCACAATCGTTTCAATGACAGTCGGCCCTTGGTTCTTGGCTACGTTGGCAATTTGCTGTTTAGTAAGGGCATCCTCGAATTGTTGAAAGCTATTGTTGAACTTCGAAAGCAGAGAAAGGATGTCCGCCTTGAAGTCTTTGGAGGCAGTATTAGTCAAGCAAAAGGCCCGGTAAGGAAGATTATTAGCGGTCTGGGCTTGAGTGATGACGCCTCAGAGGCGGTTAGATCTTTTATCGAAGAGCACAGCTTGAGGGATATCGTATGCTTGCATGGACACGTCGATGACCTTGGAACGGTTTACCCAAAAATCGATGTATTAGTATTTCCCTCGATTTTTGATTCGCCGGGGCGTCCGATTTTTGAAGCTGCTTTTTATGGTGTGCCTAGTATTGCATGTTTGACGCAGCCTAAACCCGATACGTTTGTTGACGGCGAAACTGGCGTTGCAATCGAAGCATCAGATCATAGAAAAATTGTTTCGGCTATCAGTGCTTTCCACCAGAATCGCGAACAAGTTACGAGGATGGGAGAAAGTGCCCGGAAGTTGGCGCAGCAGAACTTTAATCCCGACAAGAACGCAGCAAGAGTCTTGAGTATCTACGCCAGAGTGTTGAAACAGCACGCGAAGAACGAGAAGGATAGAAGAGTTGAACAATAGCTTTATGCGCTCCGTGCTCATCACCGGGGGCACCGGCTCCTTCGGGAAGACAATGTTGCGGGATCTTCTCGACAAAAATTGCCCGGAGATCAGGGTCTTGAGCCGGGACGAGGAAAAACAGGACATGCTGCGCACGACCCTGCACAGTGCCAATATCCGCTACTACATCGGTGACATCCGGGATCGCGACAGTGTGGATCGGGCGATGGCGGGGGTGGATTGCGTGTTCCACGCGGCGGCGCTCAAGCAAGTGCCCTCGTGCGAATTCTTCCCGGTCGAAGCCGTGCGCACCAATATCCTCGGATCAGAGAACGTGATCCGTTCGGCTGTGGCAAACAAGGTAAGTTCAGTTGTTTGCCTGTCCACGGACAAGGCCGTGCTGCCGGTCAATGCGATGGGCATGTCCAAAGCGATGATGGAGAAGCTCGCACAAGCGGTGGCGCGCTCGCTTGGGCCGGACTCCTCAACGAGCGTGTCGATGGTTCGCTACGGCAACGTAATGTATTCGCGCGGATCGGTCATTCCGCTCTTCGTTCGGCAGATCAAGACGGGTGTGCCGATCACCGTAACCGAGCCACAAATGACGCGCTTCCTGATGCCACTTCGGGACTCGGTCGCTCTGGTGCATCACGCTTTCAACAACGCGCGCCAAGGCGATCTGTTCATCCGAAAAGCCGCAGCCTCGACGATCAAAGACCTGGTCACCGCACTATTGGAATTGTTCGACGTCCCCAACCACCCGGTCGAGGAAATCGGCTGGCGCCATGCGGAGAAGCTGTATGAAACCCTCGCCACCGCGCAAGAGCTCGCCCAATCAGAGGACATGGGCGAATATTACCGCATCCGGATGGATGACCGGGATCTCAACTACAAGGCCTATTTCAGCGAAGGTGAACACGAAGTCGCCCACCACGAGGATTACCATTCCCATAATACCCAGCGCCTTGATGTCGAAGCTGTGAAAGCCCTCCTATTGTCGCTGCCCGAAGTTCAGGCCGAGCTGGCGGCGTGGAAAGCCGGGGCATGAAGATCGTCATCACGGGCGTCGGCGGGCTGATCGGTTGGCATGCCGCCGTGAGGGTACATGCCGCCAAATGTGCCGCCCGGTTCAAGGGAACGGAACCGCCCTATGATCTTGTGACGCTGGACCATGCGGGTTTCGAGGATGATGCGGAGCTCTACGCCGCGATCACCGGCGCCGACGCCGTGCTTCATTTCGCCGGAGTGAACCGGGCACCAGACGACATGGTTGAGGCTGCGAACCCTGCCATCGCGCGACGCCTCGCTGAGGCCTGCAGCATCACCGCAAACCGTCCACATGTTGTCTACGCCAACTCCACACACGCGACCAGCGATACCCCTTACGGGCGGTCGAAGCGGATCGCAGGCGAGATATTGTCGGGAATCAGTGAAAGCTATTGCGACCTGGTGCTGCCGCATATCTTCGGCGAAGGTGCCCGACCGCGCTACAACAACGTCACAGCAACCTTCATCGAGGCTGTGATCGCAGGAGAAACCCCCAAGATCAACCCCGAGGGGCAGGTCTCCCTGCTGCACGCCGGGATCGCCGCGCAGGCGGCTTTGGATGCCGTCACAGAGGGCCAGACTGGCACTCTCCGACCCGACTCACGCAACATCAGGGTGACCGACCTGTTTGACACGCTGCAGCGGTTCCATAGCGACTATCAGGCCAATATCTATCCCAATCTCCGGGATTCTTTCACCCTCGCGCTGTTCAACTGCTATCGTGTGGCGCTGTATCCGGGCGGGTTTCCGCGGCCGCTGAAGCTCAACAGCGATGCGCGCGGCACCCTGTTCGAAGCCGTGAAGGGCGGCGGCGGAGGACAGACCTTCCTCTCGACGACTATGCCGGGGGTGATCCGCGGTGATCATTTTCACCTGAACAAGGTCGAACGGTTCCTTGTCGTGCAGGGCGAGGCAGTAATCCGCATCCGCAAGGTACTGAGTGACGAGATCTGGGAATACCGTGTTTCGGGCACCACACCGGCACCCGTCGATATGCCAACCCTACACACCCATTCGATCGAGAACGTCGGTGACACTGAACTGTTGACACTGTTTTGGACCCACGATCTCTTCGATCCTGCCAATCCTGATACATTTTCCGACAAGGTTCTGAAATGAAACACCTCAAGGTCATGACCATTCTGGGCACCCGACCCGAGATCATCCGCCTTTCCCGCGTGATGGCACGCCTCGACGACTACACCGACCACGTGATCGTCCACACCGGCCAGAACTGGGACTATGAGCTGAACGAGGTGTTCTTCGAAGATCTCGGCGTCCGAAAACCCGACCATTTCCTAGGCACCGGCGGCGGCACACTGGGCGAAACGCTGGGCAAGATTCTGACCGAAAGCGAGAAGGTTCTGGCCGAGGAAAAACCCGACGCCGTCGTAATTCTTGGCGACACCAACTCGGCAATTTCCGCGATCATGGCGCGGCGGATGAAGGTCCCCGTGTATCACATGGAGGCCGGCAACCGGTCCTATGACCGCAACGTGCCCGAGGAAACCAACCGCAAGCTGGTCGATCATATCTCGGACTTCAATTTGGTCTATACCGAGCACGCACGCCGGCATTTGCTGTCCGAAGGCGTGCATCACCGCCGCATCTACCTGACCGGCTCGCCAATGCGCGAAGTGCTCGATCATTATCGAGATCGCATCCACGCCTCAGACGTGCTGGAGCGCTTAGGGCTTACAGAACACGGATACTTCATTGTCTCGCTGCACCGCGAAGAGAATGTCGACAGCTCAGCTCGGCTAAAGCAGCTCGTTGGCGCGCTCAACTTGCTGGCGGAACGCCACCGCATGCCCATCATAGTGTCAACACACCCACGTACCCGGAAGCGGCTGGACGCGCTACAAGGCGAGGCGCTCAATGACCGCATACAATGGATGAAGCCATTCGGCTTTCACGACTACAACCATCTGCAGATGAAGGCATTCTGCGCCATCTCCGACAGCGGCACCATCGCTGAAGAAAGTTCGATGCTCGGGTTCCCAGCGGTCACCCCGCGTGACGCCATCGAACGCCCTGAGGGTCTCGACGTTGGTTGCATCATCACGACCGGGCTCGATCAGGACACGATCATGAACAGCGTCGAAGCGGTGACACGAATGTTTGCCGAACGGCGCGAGGCCGGAGCCTCGCATCCAATCCCTGCGGGTTATTGCATCACCAACACCTCGGAGCGCGTGGCCTTGCTAATCCTGGGGACCGCGAAGCTCTCGAATGCGTGGGACGGCATCCGGACCAACGATCTGACATGACCAGCGATGCCTCAACTGATCCCGCGGGCAAAAAGCCCCGGATCGTCTACCTGACCCAGCTGTTCGACCCCGAACCGACGTTCAAGGGGCATGACTTCGTGACTGGGCTCGAAGACGCTGGCCTTTCGGTCGATGTTGTCACCGGCTTTCCGAACTACCCCGGCGGCAAGGTCTATGACGGCTACCGCATTCGTCCGGTGGCGCACGACACCTTGGGCAACACCAAGGTCACCCGGCTCGCCATGTATCCCTCGCATGATCTTTCCGCGCTCAAGCGGATGGCGACTTATACCAGCTTCATGGTCACCTCGTTCTTCTATCTGTTGTTCAAGGGCCGCGGGTATGACCTGATTTATGCCTCCTACCCTTCGCTGACTGCAGGCCTCTGTGCCATAGCGGTCAAGGCCTTCCACAAGACCCCTGTCATCCTCGATATCCAAGACATGTGGCCGGACTCCCTCGGAGCGTCGGGCATGATGCAAAATCGCTTCCTCCTCGCAATCGTTAACGGCGCGATCAACCTACTCTATCGCCACTGCGATCACATTCAGGTGCTGTCGCCCGGCTTCCGAGACCTGCTAGTCGAGCGCGGCGTCCCAGATGACAAGATCACCATCATCTACAATTGGGCCGACGAACCCGACCCGGTCAAGGATGGTGGCCTGCCCGAAGGCTTCAATCCGAAAGACAGCTTCCGCGTGCTCTTTGCCGGAAACATGGGGGCGGCGCAGGACCTAGACACGGCGATCGAAGCCGCCGCGCTGCTCAAGCCGGACCTGCCGGGCTGCGTCTTCTATTTCATGGGCGGTGGCATCGAAAAGGACCGCCTCACGGCCAAGGCGCACAACATGGGCCTGTCGAATGTCCGCTTCTTGCCTCGCGTCCCCCTGCAAGAGGTGCAGCGTTTTCTCGCCGCCGCAGACGCACTCCTTGTCCATCTGGTCGACAACCCGCTCTACCAGATTACAATTCCATCCAAGACCCAAGCCTATCTCTATGCCGGGCGCCCGATCCTCATGGGCGTCGCGGGCAATGCCTCGGAGCTCGTGCGCGAGGCGAATGCAGGCTATACATTTCCCCCGGTGACGCCGGGGCACTGGCCGATTGCCTGCGTCGGCTTGTCGGCGACGGTCCCGCGCGCCGTGCCGAAATTGGCCGCAACGGCCAACGCTATTATCTCGAGAATCTGCGCCGCTCGAAGGGAATCGACGCCACAGCGAACCTCATCAACCGTTTTCGCAAGGGTTCGCGCGGGACCGGCACGAACACAGGAGTATTGACATGAGCTCTGAGCCCGTTCCGTTCTTCCGACCGTCGATCGGCGAGGACGAAATCTCCGCCGTAACAGCCTGCCTGCGCTCTGGCTGGTTGACCACAGGACCCAAGACCGCTGCTTTCGAAGAGGCGTTCACCAACTTTCTCGGGGGTGACGTCGAGTCGGTGGCGGTCAACTCCGCCACGGCCGCTCTGCATCTGGGACTCGAGGCGCTTGGAGTCGGCCCCGGCGATGAGGTTATCGTCCCAACGCTGACATTCACAGCCACGGCAGAAGTCGTACGCTATCTCGGCGCGCAGCCTGTTCTGGTCGACATCGACGCCACAACTCTGTGCGTCGATCCCAACCGCGTCGAAGCCGCGATCACGCCTAGAACCAAGGTCATCATGCCGGTGCATTTCGCTGGCCGGATGAGCGACATGACCACCTTGCGAAACATCGCCGACAAGCACGCCTTGCGCATTCTCGATGACGCCGCCCACGCTTTACCGGCAAGCCATCAGGGCACCACGGTCGGCAAGGCCGGGTCGGATGTCACTGCATTCAGTTTCTACGCCAACAAGACCATGACGACGGGGGAAGGTGGCATGCTGGTCACCGCAGACCCGGCAATCGCCGCCAGAGCCCGCACCATGCGCTTGCACGGCATTGACCGCGACGTATTCAATCGGTTCACCGATCCGCGCACCAGCTGGGTCTACGATGTCGTTGCCCCGGGTTTTAAATACAACCTGACTGATATCGCCGCCGCGCTTGGCCTGGTGCAGTTGCGGCGGATCAACGACTTCGGTCGTATCCGTACCGATCGCGTTGCGCGCTACGACGCCGCTTTTTCTGACCTGCCTCTGATCCTGCCGCCTCGCCCAGCTGATGGGGATAACCATTCCTGGCATCTGTATATAGTACAGCTAACCGAAGACGCCCCGATCAGCCGCGACGACTTCATTCTGGCCCTGAAAGAACAAGGGATAGGCACCTCGGTGCATTACCGGCCACTGCACCAGATGACGGTCTGGAAAACATATTGCGACGACGCAGCCTTCCCGCAAGCCGATCTCGTGTTCAGCCGCTGCGTTTCGCTGCCGTTGTTCATGGCAATGAGCGACGCTGAACAGGATCGTGTAATCGAGGTTGTGCGCAGCGTTTTGGTGACATGAAGATGAGTTTTGTCGACAACAGGGGCGTGCGAGGCCACGTTGTGAAGCGAATCTTCGATGGTTCGGTGGCTCTGATTGCCCTTCTGGTTTTTCTTCCCGTTCTTCTGATCGCCGCCCTAGGGATAAAGATCGCCTCGCCGGGTCCGGTTTTCTACAAGGCCCGGCGCATGGGCAAAGGCGACACGGTCTTCTTAATGCTCAAATTTCGGACGATGCATTTGAACAGTGATCTTGCGAGCGCCATAACTGCGCCAAGCGACAGTAGGATATTTGGCTTTGGCTTATGGTTGCGGCGCCTCAAAATCGACGAATTGCCTCAGTTCTGGAACATCTTGACTGGTGACATGTCACTGGTCGGTCCGCGTCCTGAATATCCAAAAATCGTCGAACGAGACTACGAAGACTGGATGCACGAAACTTTACTAGTCGCACCAGGTGTGACTGGCCCCGGTTCAGTTTATGGCTACATCTATGGTGATGCTCTGCTGGAAAATTCTGATCCCGAGGGCAGCTATGCCCGCAACCTTCTGCCTCCCAAGCTGGCGCTAGAGCGCGCCTATATGGAGCGAGCGGGATTGTTGAGTGATCTGGGGTATGTCCTGCTGACAGTTCGGGCGGTTGTCGCGCATTTGTTGCGGCGCAATGTTAGTCTGCCGCAGGTCGACATTGATGTCGCTCGTCGTTGGGCCCCGCAGGGACCCTATCCCAGCGACCGCACATAGCGGCACAAACGTCTTGCGCCACGGTCCTCATACCCGTCGAGCGTGAAGCAGCGAGCTTCGTAAAACCGGCGCACTGGATCGTTCCCCTCGGCGTCGGTGGTGAGTAAGATCCGGTCCGCGCCTTCCGCACGCACTTTATCTACGAATGCCTCCAGCAACATGCTGCCGATTCCTCCCCCTGGGGTGCCTACAGCAATCGAAGACAACTCAACCGCATCAACCGGTTGTTGTGCTTGAACCTCAATGCGGCGCATATTTCGCAGGATCTGCGGCACCAGCCCTGGATCGCGTAGCACAGCCAGCAGGATGGCAGACAACATCCGCTTGCGCCGTTGTCCGAACAGTGCGTAGAACCCCTGCGGGTCACGAAATCCAACGACAAACCCTGAGACCCCTCCGGTCTCGGTGTCGTGCGCCACAAGTGCGATGCTGGCTCCGAAATCCAGAACTGCCTGATAATAGGCACGCAGGAATCGAGGGCCCATGCGGGTCAGGAAAAACCAAGAAACGCCTTCTGATGAACCTTCACAACCGCATCAAGATCAGAAACGCACATCTCTCTAATCGTCATTTGCCGTTGTACCCTGATTAGCCATGACCTGAGCCCCAAGTTTCCTCCCGCTTCGCGCGGAGCCCTTGGTGCTAAATCATTGGCCTTGGGCGGCCATTTTGTCCATCGTCTTTCTGGGCGAAATCCCATAGCTGTCAGGTTCACCATAAGTTCCTCCCCTCTTTTTGAGCCGGCCGCGCCTTGACGATGGGCTGGTTCGCCCTCTCTTCGGAAGCGCAGCACACGCTTTAGCGCGCGGCTGCTCGCCTGCCTCTTGCGGTCGGTCCGCCGCGCACAATAGGGTAAGGAACCTTTTGAGAAACCGGAGCACGGGCCATGTCCGACTTGTTCAATGGCGCAGCCCAACATACCGGCAACGCGCCCGCACGCGGCGTCAGCCTCAGAACCTTATCATCATCATCCTTCGGTATGGTCATGGCGACCGGGATCGTTGCACTTGCCGTAAACCTGATCGGGCTTCACGCGGTTGCCATGGCGCTTTACACGATTGCCGCCGTTGCTTACGTCATTTTATGGGTGCTGACTGTGGCTCGCGTCGTGCGGTACCCACGACAGGTGTTTACCGACCTGATTGACCATATGCACGGGCCGGGCTTTTTCACCATGGTCGCGGCCTCAAGCGTTCTGGGCAGCGCCACATTGCTGTTGACGCAAAACACCGGCGTCGCCTTTGCCCTTTGGCTCATTACCGTGGTTTTGTGGGTCTTGCTGACCTACACTATTTTCACTGCCCTGACCGTTAAGGAAAACAAGCCGACACTCGACAAAGGCATCAGCGGCGGTTGGTTGCTGGCCGTAGTGGCGACACAATCCATTGCGGTGCTGTCGTCGCTGCTGGCGGTCAAGATAGCACAGCCTTACCGGCTCGATCTCAATTTCCTTGCCCTTTCGATGTGGCTCTGGGGCGGGATGCTATACATTTGGATGATGTCGCTGATCTTCTACCGCTACACATTCTTTCGCTTCTCGCCCAGCGATCTTGCGCCGCCTTACTGGATCAACATGGGCGCCATGGCGATTTCCACGCTGGCAGGGTCTTTGTTGATCCTGAATTCAGAGGATGCGCCGTTTCTGCACTCCATCCTGCCTTTCATGAAAGGTTTTACCGTCTTTTATTGGGCGACCGGCACATGGTGGATTCCGATGCTGCTAATCCTTGGCGTCTGGCGGCATGTGATCAAACGCTTCCCGCTGCGCTATGACCCGCTCTACTGGGGCGCTGTGTTCCCGCTGGGAATGTATTCGGTTGGCACCTTTCAAATGACACAGGCACTTGATTTCCATTTCCTGAGCGATCTGCCGGTGCTGTTCGCTTGGGTTGGCCTCTTTGCATGGGCGCTGGCGTTCGGGGGCTTCGTCTTCTCACTCGTTCAGAAACCCACGGCAAGCGGTGCCTGACCCTCGTTGGCGCACAGCGTTTCGCGCAGGTGACGCACCGCCTGCAAGCCACGATGCCCAGCCCCACTAGCAAGCCCCACTACCAAGCCTCGGCTAAGCCGCAAGCAAGACAGCCGCACGCAGCCAAGACCAAGCTGCCAAGGCCAAACAGAAAAACCGCCCGGCTTTGCAGCGGGCGGCAAACTGAAATTGGGAGAGGCATCGCAGAGAGATATCAACGGTGCCTCTCGGCACCAATCAAAGGCTTTACTAGGTCTGGCGGTGACCTACTCTCCCACGTCTTAAGACGCAGTACCATCGGCGCTAAGGCACTTAACGGCTGGGTTCGGGATGGGACCAGGTGTTTTGCTCTCGCTATGGCCACCAGACCAAGAAAAACCTTTGATAAAGTCCAAGTCAGCACACGTTCGTGATGTATGCTTTCGGATCACTATAGAAGTCTGGCTTCTACTGGATCAAATCAAGCCTATCGGACGATTAGTACCGGTCAACTGAACGCGTTACCGCGCTTACATCTCCGGCCTATTGACGTGGTGGTCTACCACGGTCCTCAGGGATACCTTGTTTTGAGGGGGCTTCCCGCTTAGATGCCTTCAGCGGTTATCCTGTCCGATCATAGCTACCCAGCACTGCTCCTGGCGGAACAACTGGTACACCAGTGGATCGTTCACCCCGGTCCTCTCGTACTAAGGGCAACTCCTCTCAAGTATCCTACACCCACGGCAGATAGGGACCGAACTGTCTCACGACGTTCTAAACCCAGCTCACGTACCTCTTTAAACGGCGAACAGCCGTACCCTTGGGACCTGCTCCAGCCCCAGGATGAGATGAGCCGACATCGAGGTGCCAAACACTGCCGTCGATATGGACTCTTGGGCAGTATCAGCCTGTTATCCCCGGCGTACCTTTTATCCGTTGAGCGATGGCCCTTCCACTCGGGACCACCGGATCACTATGGCCGTCTTTCGACTCTGCTCGACTTGTCAGTCTCGCAGTCAGGCTGGCTTCTGCCATTGCACTCAACGAGCGATTTCCGACCGCTCTGAGCCAACCTTCGCGCGCCTCCGTTACGCTTTAGGAGGCGACCGCCCCAGTCAAACTACCCGCCACACAGGGTCCCGGATCCGGATAACGGACCGCGGTTAGACATCAAGCAGAGCAAGGGTGGTATCTCAAGGGAGGCTCCACGCAGACTGGCGTCTACGCTTCAAAGCCCACCACCTATCCTGCACATGCTCGGCCTAATGCCAATGTGAAGCTGTAGTAAAGGTGCACGGGGTCTTTCCGTCTAACCGCGGGAAGCCTGCATCTTGACAGGCAATTCAATTTCGCTGAGTCGATGTTGGAGACAGCGGGGAAGTCGTTACGCCATTCGTGCAGGTCGGAACTTACCCGACAAGGAATTTCGCTACCTTAGGACCGTTATAGTTACGGCCGCCGTTTACCTGGGCTTCAATTCGGAGCTCTCACCCCTCCTTTTAACCTTCAGGCACCGGGCAGGCGTCAGACCCTATACGTCGTCTTGCGACTTCGCAGAGCCCTGTGTTTTTAGTAAACAGTCGCCACCCCCTAGTTTGTGCCCCCAGCCTCTAGTTGCCTAGAAACCGGGCCTCCTTCTCGCGAACTTACGGAGGTATTTTGCCGAGTTCCTTCAACATCGTTCTCTCAAGCGCCTTGGTATTCTCTACCAGTCCACCTGTGTCGGTTTAGGGTACGATCTCATGTAGGGCTATTTCCAGGAACCTCTAAGCGGCCTTCCCAATCCAATAAGGGAAAACAACCTTCGAGATCCGTCACATCCTACTGGCTCAGGAATATTAACCTGATTCCCATCGACTACGCCTTTCGGCCTCGCCTTAGGGGTCGGCTTACCCTGCTCAGATTAGCTTTAAGCAGGAACCCTTGGACTTTCGGCGACAGGGTCTCTCACCCTGTTTGTCGCTACTCATGTCATCATTCTCGCTAGTGATCTCTCCACCGGATCGCTCACACGCCGGCTTCACAGAAAACTCCTTGTGTCCAATCCGGGCGAACCCGGTAAGGACACATGGAGTTATGTCACACTACGCTCTGCTACCATGCCTTACGGCATCCTCAGCTTCGGCTCATGGCTTGAGCCCCGTTACATCTTCGCCGCAGGACAACTTAATTAGACCAGTGAGCTGTTACGCTATCTTTAAAGGATGGCTGCTTCTAAGCCAACCTCCTGGTTGTTTTGGTCGTCCCACCTGCTTTCCCACTTAGCCATGAATTAGGGGCCTTAGCTGGAGGTCAGGGTTGTTTCCCTCTCGACTACGGACGTTAGCATCCGCAGTCTGTCTGCCATCTAGTACTCCTCGGTATTCGGAGTTTGGTTAGGATCAGTAAGCCTGTGGGGCCCCATTACCCATCCAGTGCTCTACCCCCGAGGGTATTCGGATGACGCTCTACCTAAATAGATTTCGCAGAGAACCAGCTATCTCCGAGTTTGATTGGCCTTTCACCCCTAGGCACAACTCATCCCGACCTTTTTCAACAGGTGTGGGTTCGGTCCTCCAGTGCATGTTACTGCACCTTCAACCTGGTCATGCCTAGATCACTCGGTTTCGGGTCTGATCCATCTAACTCATTCGCCCTATTAAGACTCGCTTTCGCTGCGCCTACACCTATCGGCTTAAGCTTGCTAGATAGACCAAGTCGATGACCCATTATACAAAAGGTACGCCGTCACAAGACTGGACACTAATGACAACCCGAAGGTTATTTGAGCGGCATGGTGACACGGAACTGCACCGTCTCCATACCGGGATTTAGTTTGGCAATGTCTGCATTCGAGCGATGATCGTAGCTAAGCCCGATCCTCACCCCGTTCGGCGCCTTGTATCCCAGCTCCAGCCCCGAACGAAATTCGAGGTGTTGGCCGAGATCAGGGCCGCTGCCACGACTGTAATAGCCGGGCAAAAGCGACATTCTCGCATAAAGCTTATCCTGCGCAAAACTATAGGTATAGGTTGCGCCGATCCCGACCCAGGCATCGCCCGTATCGGTCACAGAAAGCCCCAGCGTCGGTTGAAACGGTCCGTAAGTCCGGCCAAGGCCGTATTTCACATACGCTTCATTTCCGACATTCTTGTCATGAAAGAGCACGTTGCCGTAGCTCAGTGCCAGCTCACGCTGGGCATCGCCCTGCGCAAGACACCCGCCTTGCCCGCAATGGTTTTGGCCCATGTCGGTCAATCCGGTTAACAAGAAAAGAACTGCCAATCTTCCGTCCATCTTTCGCCCCTCAGGTTTGTTACCCTTGAGGTATCCCAGATGAACGGGATTGTCATTAGAGTCCAGTCAAGCTCCGACTGATTGTAGGCGTTCGGTTTCAGGAACTGTTTCACTCCCCTCGTCGGGGTGCTTTTCACCTTTCCCTCACGGTACTGGTTCACTATCGGTCAGTAAGGA